>NZ_JBNCKT010000029.1:30420-54405 GCF_049841675.1 Micromonospora sp. DT4 | reverse complement strand
GAAATCCTTGTTCCGCAAGCCCGAAGTCCGCTACGCCGCCTCCTGACCATCAACTATTTGCCTTACGGGTCAATAACGCGGAGCAGCACTAGGCTGACCAGCATGATCATGCAGGACCAGGCGCTCCACGACCGGGCCACGATCCTGGCCGCTGCCGGCGCGCATCCGTTCGTCCGGCACTCGCTCTCGCCGGGCATCCCGGCGCGTGGCTGGCGGCGCGACGGCGCCGTGCTGTGGTTGCTGCCACCCGAGCGCGGCTTCGGCGCCGACGCCGTCGGCCCCGCCGGACCGGTACTGGACCTCTGCGCCACGCTGGTCACCGAGGGGCTGCTACGGCCGGAGCACCGGCTGCACCTGCCCCGATTCGACCCCGCCCTGGCGGTCGGGCGGGTGGCGGTGGCCTACCACGTCGACTGGGACTTCCACTGGACCACCGTCGCTCCGCCGCAGCAGCCGGACGAGCAGCGGGTCGTACGGCTGACCGACGCCGACCGCCCGGCGCTGGAGGCGCTCGTCGACGAGGCGTTCCCGACCACCACCACGCGCCCGGGCGACCCGGCGGTCGTCGACTGGTACGGCATCCGGTCCGGCGACCGTATGGTGGCGTGCGGCGCGGACCGCAGCCGGGGGGACGTCGGGTTCCTGGCCGGTCTGACCGTCGCCCCCGATCAGCGGGGCCGGGGGCTGGGCGCGGCGCTGACCGCCGGCATGACGCGGGCGCTGCTGTCCCGGCACGACACCGTCGGGTTGGGCGTCTACCCGGACAACGTCGGTGCGGTGCGCCTCTACCGTCGCCTCGGCTTCACCAGCACCCTGTCCCGTACCTCGATCCGCCTCGGCCCCGAGCGCTAACGCCGCTCGACCGGCTCGGCGACCGCGGTCGGGTCCATGCCGTCGCGGCGCGGGCCGGGCGGGTCGCCGACGGTCCGAGGGCTGGGCGGGTGCACCGCGGCCTGTTCGCCGGCCGGGTCCGACGCGGGCCGACGGCCGGCCCGCCAGGCGGGCAGATAGAGCGGGGCGGCGACGGCCAGCACGACCGCGCCGACCACCATCGCCGTACCCACGCTGGTGGTGGCCGCGAGCGCGGTCAGCACCACCCCGCCGAGCGCGCCGGCCGGCTGCGCCATCATCGAGTTCAGCGAGAGCACGCTGGTCCGGTACGGGCCGTCGACCTGGCGGTGCAGCAGGCCACTGTGCAGCGGGTTCGACGCGCCGTGCACGGCGTAGCAGGCCAGGTAGGCGACGAGCACCCCGACCGGACCGGCGAGCAGCCCCATCCCGACGACCGTCGCGCCCTGCAGGATGCGCAGCAGGGCCGCGCCCGGCGCCGCCCCGGGCCAGCGCAGCAGCAGCGGGGTCAGCGCCGCGCCGGCCGCGTTGGCGATCCAGGCGGCGGAGCTGGCCGGTCCGAGCAGCGCGGCGGCGCGTTCCGGGTCGCCGACCACCTCGGCGAGGCGGACGGGCAACAGCGACTCGAAGGTGACCATGCCGAAGCCCCAGAACAGCTCCACCGCCACCAGGGCGAGCAGCACCCGGGATCGGCGCAGCAGGCCGACCGCCTGGCCGATCATGCGGGGCGCCTGGCTCACCGACGCACACACCGCCGCGACGCCGGTGGCCGGACGCTCCTCGACCAGCAGGACCAGCAACGCGCCGAGCGCCACCGCCTGCGCGACGATCGCGGCCAGCACCGGCAACGTGAGCGCGCTGACCGGCCCGAGCGGACCGAGCGCGACCAGGCCACCGCTGAGCAGAGCCCCGCCCCCGATGGCCCCGCCGACGACGGTGCCGGCGTACCCGAGGCCCCGCTCGTACTCGGCCTGCGGGTCGGCGGCGAGGGTGGCGTCGACGTACCAGGACTCCAGGGGGCCGCTGTCGAGCGCCCGGTAGACGCCCTGCAACGCCCAGACCAGGAAGAACAGCGCGAACGAGTCGGCCACCGCGAACACCGCGAGGGAGGCGAGGTTGAGGACCCCGGCGGCGAGCAGGACCGGCTTGCGCCCGAGGGCGTCGGCGAACCCACCGGTGGGCAGCTCCA
The DNA here is from genome assembly GCF_049841675.1 of Micromonospora sp. DT4. Classification (NCBI taxonomy): domain Bacteria; kingdom Bacillati; phylum Actinomycetota; class Actinomycetes; order Micromonosporales; family Micromonosporaceae; genus Micromonospora; species Micromonospora sp. DT4. The sequence goes on along the minus strand of NZ_JBNCKT010000029.1, from coordinate 52,367 downwards.
GCGCGAGCACCAGCAGCCCCTGCGCGGTGCCGACCAGGCCGATCTGCGGCAACGACAGGCCGCGCTCCTGCATGAGCAGGATCATCACCGGGATCATCAGGCCGGTGGGCAGCCAGCGCAGGCCGTACAGCGTGAGGTAACGACGCCGGACCTGGCGTACGGTCAGCGCGCTCACCAGCGCTCCTCCAACCGCGGAAAGCCGGCGACGAACATGTGCACCGGCTTGACGTCCCCGTCCGGGGCGGGTTGGTCGCGGTAGCGCATCAGCACCGCCCACAGCTCGTCGTTGAGGGCCCGCAGGCGTGCCGGGTCGAGCGGCAACACCAAGTCACCCATGCCAGCGGCGTCGCGCCACTCGCGGGACTGGTGGTGCTCGACGCCCATCCAACGCTCGGCCAGGTCGGCCATCACCCGCACCTGGTCGGCCTGGATCCATTGCACGGCGGCCCGGGCGTCGGGGTCGTCGTCGAAGTCGGTGGGCTCGAAGTTGCTGATGTCGTGCGCGGCCTGCCACCAGCGCTGTCGACCGCTGCCCCGGTCCGGGTCCTCGGTCACCAGCCCCACCTCGGCGAGCTGCCGGAGGTGGTAGCTGGTCGCGCCGGTGTTGGTGCCCAGTTTCTCGGCCAACGCGGTCGCGGTCGCCGGACCGTCGACGCGCAGCGAGCCCAACAGGCGCATGCGCAGTGGATGGGCCAGGGTGCGGACCTGCCGGCTGTCGAGGTGGACCTGCCGGGGCTCGGGCGGCGGACCGCTCGTGGAGGTGGCATCCATGTGAACACACTATCTCTGCACATTTCTTATGCACAATAGTTGTGCATAAGAAATGTGCAGGTGTCAGGCCAGGAGTTCGCGTACCCCACGCAGGCGCGTCCGCAGCAGGCCTGCCGCACGGCCGGAGTCGAGACGTACGTCGCTGGGGCGGATCACGCCGACGGCGGCGGCCGTGGTGGTCTTCAGCCCCGTCGCGTCCAGTCCGAACCGCTCGGCGACCAGCAGCCCCAGATCAGCCCGGCTGACGGCGTCCGGACCGGCCACGTTGAGCAGACCGGCGTACGACGAGTCGGCCAGTTCCAGGACGGCGTCGGCCAGGTCCATGACGTCGACCGGGCACCGGACTTCGTCGGTGAACAGGACGGCCCGGCCGGCGAGGGCGTCACGGCAGAGCTGGACCTGCTTACTGCCCTCCCCCAGGATCAGCGAGGTACGCACCAGCGCCGCGCCCGGGTCGATCGCCCGCACGGCGGTCTCGGCCGCCGCCTTCGCGGCCCCGTAGGCGTTGACGGGGCTGGGCGGGTCGTCGTCGGCGTACGGCAGGGGCCGGCCGCCGTGCAGCGCGTCGCTGGACAGGTGCACCAGCCGGGCGCCCACCTCGGCGGCGGCGAGGGCGACGTGCGCGGCGCCGTCGGCGGTGACCGTCCAGTCGTCGTACCGGTAGGGGGTGGCGACCACGGCGTCCGGCCGCACCTCGGCGACCAGCGCGCGCACGGCGGACCGGTCGGTCACGTCCAACCGCCGCGCCGCGACCCCCGGCACACCGATCTCACTACCGTGGAACGTCCCCACGACCGACAGACCGGCGTCAACCCCCCGCCGACACACCTCTCGGCCGAGAAACCCACTACCCCCGACGACAAACACCCGCATCCCAGCCCACTCCCCCGTCGATCAAGAGGTATGCGTCATCTCGCGGGCCGATGATGACGCAAACCTCTTGATCAACCAAGCAGCGGCCGGGGCCGGGGATGCGGTCAGACGGGGTCCGCCACCGGGGCGGCCGGGCCCGCGGTGCCGGTGTGGGCGGTTGCCGGCGGCTTGGGCTTGGCGTCGATGCCGGCCTCGGTGCGCTGCTGGCCGGTGATCGGGGTGGGCGCGCCGGTCAGCGGGTCGAAGCCGCCCCGGGTCTTCGGGAACGCGATGACCTCCCGGATGGAGTCCGCGCCGGCCAGCAGCATGCAGACCCGATCCCAGCCGAACGCGATGCCGCCGTGCGGCGGAGCGCCGTACTTGAACGCCTCCAGCAGGAAGCCGAACTTGTCCTGCGCCTCATCGGGGGTGATGCCGAGCAGGTCGAAGACCCGCTGCTGCACGTCGCCCCGGTGGATACGGATCGAGCCGCCACCGATCTCGTTACCGTTGCAGACGATGTCGTACGCGTACGCCAGGGCGCGGTCCGGCGCCTCCTCGAACCGGTCCACCCACTCGGCGTTCGGCGAAGTGAACGGGTGGTGCACGGCCGTCCAGCCACCCTCGTCGGTCTTCTCGAACATCGGCGCGTCGACCACCCAGCAGAACGCCCAGGCGCTCTCGTCGACCAGGCCGGCCCGCTTGGCGATCTCGACGCGGGCCGCACCCAGCAGCTCCTGCGCCTCACGGGCGTAGGCGCTGGCGGCGAAGAAGACCGCGTCACCTGGCTTGGCGCCGACCGCGTCGGCGAGCCCGCCCAGGTGCTCGGCGGAGAGGTTCTTCGCCACCGGGCCGCGCGCCTCGCCGGTCTCGGCGTCCAGCACCACGTACGCCAGGCCCCGCGCGCCGCGCGCCTTCGCCCAGTCCTGCCAGCCGTCCAGCTCCTTGCGGGTCTGGCTCGCCCCGCCCGGCATGACCACGGCGCCGACGTAGCCGCCCGCGTCGATCGCCCCGGCGAAGACCCGGAACTCGGTGCCGCGCAGGTAGTCGGTCAGCTCGGTCAGCTCCACGCCGTAGCGCAGGTCCGGCTTGTCCGATCCGTACCGGGCCATCGCGTCGTGCCAGGTGATCCGCGGGATCGGCCGGGTGATCTCGTGCCCGGCCAGGTCCTTCCAGAGCGCCGAGACGATCGCCTCGCCAAGGTCGATCACGTCGTCCTCGGTGACGAACGACATCTCGATGTCGAGCTGGGTGAACTCCGGCTGCCGGTCGGCGCGGAAGTCCTCGTCGCGGTAGCAGCGGGCGATCTGGTAGTACCGCTCCATGCCGCCGACCATCAGCAGCTGCTTGAACAGCTGCGGCGACTGCGGCAGCGCGTACCAACTGCCGGGCTGCAACCGCACCGGCACCAGGAAGTCGCGGGCGCCCTCCGGGGTCGACCGGGTCAGCGTCGGCGTCTCGATCTCCAGGAAGTCCCGCTCGTGCAGGACGCCCCGGGCGAGGTGGCTGGCGCGCGAGCGCAGCCGCAGCGCGTTCGCCGGGCCGCTACGGCGCAGGTCCAGGTAGCGGTACCGCAGGCGGAGGTCGTCACCGGCCTCGACCTGGTCGTCCACCGGCAGCGGCAGCGGCGCGGCCTCGGAGAGAACCTCCAGCTCGACGGCGGTCACCTCGACGTCGCCGGTCGGCAGGTCGGGGTTCTCGTTGCCGGCCGGGCGGCGGGTCACCTCGCCGACGACCTTCACGCAGAACTCGTTGCGCAGCGCGTGCGCGTCCTCCTCGCGGAACACCACCTGGACCACGCCGGAGCCGTCGCGCAGGTCGACGAAGATGACGCCGCCGTGGTCGCGCCGGCGGGCCACCCACCCGGCGAGCGTCACCGTCGAGCCGGCGTCCGCGGCGCGCAGGCTTCCGGCATTGTGGGTACGGATCACAGCTGGCAACTCCTCATCGTGGAACAGTCCTCACCAGCATTCTGTCAGGGCTGGCCGGCCCCACTCGGGGGCACCCGTCCGGCCGGCACGATTGGCAGGTGGCACGCCACGCTCGTGCTGCTGGCCCTGTTCGGCTGGTTCGCGTTCGAGGTGACCAGCGGGTCACGGACCGGCCTGGCGGAACGGGTGACAGCGGTGGGCGTGTCACTCTGGCCGCTGCTGGCGGTCCTCTCGGCGCGCCGGGCGCACCTCGCCGGGGCCGCCACCGGTGCCACGCCGCTCGGGCCCGCCCTGCCGACGACAGGTGTCGTACCCCCGGATCCCCTGCTTCCCACGGACGGACCGGATCGTCTCGCCTGACACGGCGGGGCGGACGGCCCGGCCCCGCACGCGCGGCGCGGGTCGCCGGGAAGTTCCGGCGACCCGCGGGCGGTGTGTCGATCAGAAGACGCTGACGCCGTAGCGGCTCAGGGCCTCGGTGACGGGCTGGAAATAGGTCGTCCCGCCGCTGCTGCAGTTGCCGCTGCCGCCGGAGGTGAGGCCGAGGGCGGTGCCACCGGAGAAGAGCGAGCCACCGCTGTCGCCACCCTCGGCGCAGACGTTGGTGCGGATCAGGCCGGAGACCGAGCCCTCGGCGTAGTTCACCGTGGCGTTGGTCGCGGTCACCGAGCCGCTGCGCAGGCCGGTGGTGCTGCCGGAGCGCTGCACCGACTGGCCGACCGACGCGTTGCCGGCGCCGGTGATGTCCCGGTAGCTGCCGTTGTAGAGGTAGACGTTACCGGCGGCGTTCGCGGAGTTGCTGTGCCGCACGATGCCGTAGTCGTTGCCCGGGAAGCTGGTGCCGGTACGGGTGCCCAGCAGGGTGGTCTGGCTGGAGTTCGAGTACCAGTTGGTGCCGAGGTTGGTGCAGTGCCCGGCGGTCAGGAAGTAGTACGTGCTGCCGCTGCGCACGTTGAAGCCGAGCGAGCAGCGGTAGCCGCCGGTGTAGATGGCCTGGCCACCGGAGATCCGGGTGCTCAGCACGCCGGCCTCGGCCTCGACCCGCACCGCGCCGTTGGCGCGCGCGGCGGCGGCCTTGACCCGCTCCAGCTTGGCGCCGGTGACGGTGCTGTCGACGGAGACGACCACCTGGTTGGTGACCGGGTCGCTCCACCAGGCGGTGCCCGGGATCTTCGCCGAGCGCTCCAGCTCCGCGGTGGCCCGGTTGAGCTCGGCGGCGCCGCGGGTGACGTACCGGACGCTCGCTCCGGCCTTGCTGACCGTACGCGCGGTGGCGGCGTCGGTCACCGTGACGACGGTCTTGCCGCTGGCATCGATGTACGAGCCGGCGGAGCGGTCGCCGAGCTGAGCGGACAGGGCCGCGCCGGCGCTGGGTGAGGCGGCGGGGGCGCCCTGGGCGGGCGCGCCGATGAGCGAGCCGACGACCAGGGTTCCGCTCACGGCGACGGCCGCCGCAACACGGAAGGAGGACCTCGTGGGTCGCATGTAACAAACCTCCTGGGCGGGGGAGACGGGCCTGGCCGGGGTGGCTGACCCGAGGGCAACCCGGCCGATCTGCGAAAACCAGTCGAGTGAATTGAAGTATTAACATACTTAAGATCATAGACAAGACCAGATTTCGCCCGAATTCGTCGACTGTCATCGATGACGCCGTCGCAACACCACGGACACGCTCACGGGCACCTGGCGTCACACTCCGGCAACCACCGAATCTCTTTCGGACACCTTCCGGCGACGGAGGCCGTCGACGCCACAACTGGGCGGACGCGCACGACGCCGACTCGGGCGGACGCGCACGACGCCGACTCGCCGCAGACGGGCGGGCGGGCGCCGTCAGGCGGTACGGCGGCGCGCGCCGGGCCCGGGGCGCGGCAGTACGTCGCGGGCGTCCTTGACCTCGTGCCCGTCGGCGCAGCGCAGCTCGACGCGTACCGGAGCGCCGCAGTCGCGGTGCTCCACGCTCAACGGCGGGCCCTCGGCGTCGGCCAGGTACCGGTCACCCCACCCGAGCACGGCGACCAGCACCGGCCAGAGGGCCATGCCCATCTCGGTCAGCCGGTACTCGTGGCGCAGCCGACTGCCGGGTTCCCGGTACGGCTCACGACGCAGGACGCCCCGCTCGACGAGCAGGGTCAGACGGTTGGTGAGAACCTGCCGCGGAACCCCGGTGCGGACACGCATGTCGTCGAAGCGTCGTACGCCGCTGAACACCTCCCGCAGCACCACCATGGTCCACCGCTCGCCGAGAATCTCCATCGCGCGAGAAATGGTGCAGTTCTCCACCGACCAGTCCAGTGCCGCAGCCCTCATCCGACCAGGCTAGGTCTCATTGACAGACTCAGCAACATCCTGCCAGGCTGCGTCCACAACACAGACTCAGGAGCGGGCGCGCAGCCGTACCTTCACCTGGTCGGACCCGGCGGCCAGCGCGGCGCAGGTCGGTCAGCGCAGCCGCCTCGACATGCTCCGCGCGATGATCGCCGGGGAACTGGCCGCGCCGCCGGTGATGCACCTGATCAACATGGCCCGGATGGAGGCCGACGAGGGGCGGGTCGTCGTCGAACTGCTCCCGCAGGAGTTCCACTACAACCCGCTGGGCACCGTGCACGGCGGCGTCCTCTCGACGTTGCTGGACAGCTCCGCCGCCTGCGCCGTGCACACCACGCTGCCCGCCGGGGTCGGCTACACCTCGCCGGACCTGAACGTGAAGTTCCTCCGCCCGGTCACCGTCACCAGCGGCACGCTGCGCTGCGAGGGCACGGTCCTGCAACGTGGACGCCGCACAGCCCTGGCCGAAGCCCGCCTCACCGACGCGGACAACCGCCTGGTAGCCCACGCCACCAGCACCGTCCTCCCACTCCCCCTCAACCCCGCCCAACTGCCCCGCCCCGGTCTCCGCCCCCGCCCCCGCCCCCGGCCCCGGCCCGCCTCCGCCCCCGCCCCGCCTCCGCCTCCGCCTCCGCCTCCGCCCAGATGATCATGAGGTTGGCGGGGCGTTCGGACGCGCCAACGCCCGCCAACCTCATGATCACCCGGGGCGGGGGCGGGGCCGGGGGCGGGGCGGGGGGACAGTCGGGGTGGTGGGATTAGTCCTTGTCGCTCCGCTGCGCGAAGCGGCCCTAATCAGGAGGAAGTAGGTCTACTTCCGAGTTAGCGGGGGGCTAGGCGGGCAGCTCGGGCGTCGCGCTTCTCCTCGAAGCGGGACGCTGCCCGCTCCAGGCTGTCGAGCTGGGCGGCCAGCTCCTCGCGGGCGGCTTCGCCGTCGGCGTTCAGGCCGGTCACGTTGAAGACGTCCCACTGGCGCAGCACCGGCTGCAACACCTCGTCGCGGTGTTGGCGCAGGTCGTAGATGCCGGCGAGGGCGATCGCCACCGACTTGCGGGCGAAGCCCTCGATGCCGCTACCCGGCATCTGGAAGTCGGCGACCACGTCGGCGACGGCCCGCATGGCCTGGCTCGGGGCCAGCTCGAACGCGGCGGCGAGCAGGTTGCGGTAGAAGACCATGTGCAGGTTCTCGTCGGCGGCGACCCGGGCCAGCAGCGCCTCGCAGGCCGGATCGCCGGTGGCCTTGCCGGTGTTGCGGTGCGAGATCCGGGTGGCCAGCTCCTGGAACGAGACGTACGCCAGTGAGTGCAGCACCTCGTCGCCGTGGGCGTTGGTGTAGCCCTCCGACATGTGCGTCATCCGGGCCCGCTCCAACGCCACCGGGTCGACCGCCCGGGTGACGGACAGGTAGTCGCGGATCGCGACGCCGTGCCGGCCCTCCTCGGCGGTCCACCGGTGCACCCAGGTGCCCCAGGCGCCGTCACGACCGAACAGGGTGGCGATCTCGTGGTGGTACGAGGGCAGGTTGTCCTCGGTCAGCAGGTTCACGATCAGCGCCGTGCGGGCCACGTCCGGGATCGCCGAGTCGGTGGGCGACCACGCCTCACCGCCGAGCGGCCCGTCGAAAGTACGCCCCTCGCTCCACGGCACGTACTCGTGCGGGAACCACTCCTTTGCCAGCGAGAGATGGCGGTCCAGGTTTCGCGCGACTACCGGCTCCAGCTCGACGAGCAGGGCGGTCTGGCTCAGTGTGGTGCTCACGGTCACGAGTAACTCCCTACGGTGGCGTAACTTACGCTACCGTAGGTCCCCGCGACCGTTAACGCCAGTGGAACGCTCAACCCACCGCTGGTTTGCGGTCTCCCGCGGGCGGCATCCAGGCCTGCGCGTCGGCCGTGACCTGCTCACCGGAGCGGATGTCCTTCACCTCGTCCAACGTGCCGTCGGCCCCGGGGAACCAGACGTACGGGATGCCCCGCCGCTCGGCGTAGCGGATCTGCTTGCCGAACTTGGCCGCGCTCGGCGACACCTCGGTGGCGATTCCCCGCCGACGCAGCGCCGCCGCGACCCGGTCGCTGGTCGCACGGTGCTCCTCGTCGGCCAGCGCCACCAGGACACAGGTGGGCACCGAACGGGAGACGGACAGCTCCCCCGCGCCGAAGAGCAGCCCGAGCAGCCGGGTCACCCCGATCGAGATGCCCACACCGGGGTACGAGGTGGCGCCCGCGGTGGCCAGGTTGTCGTACCGGCCGCCGGAGCAGATCGACCCGAACCGCTCGTAGCCGCGGAGCTGGGTCTCGTAGACCGTGCCGGTGTAGTAGTCCAGACCACGGGCGATGCGCAGGTCGGCCACGCAGAGGCCGGGCGAGTGTTCGGCGGCGGTCTGGACCACCCGGACCAGCTCGTCGACGCCCTCGTCGAGCAGCGGGTCGGTGACCCCGAGCGCGCGTACCGCGTCGGCGAAGGAGGCGTCCGGCGCGGAGATCTCGGCCAGCGCGAGACACGCCTTGGCCTGCGCCTCGCTCGCCCCGGCGGTCTCGGCCAGCAGCTCGGTCACCTTCGCCGGGCCGATCTTGTCAAGCTTGTCGACGGTGCGCAGCGCCGCCTCCGGGTCGGTCACCCCGATGCCGCGGAAGAAGCCCTCCCAGATCTTGCGGTTGTTGACCTGGATGGTCACCGGCGGGATGGGCAGGGCGCGCAGTGCGTCCCCGATGACCAGCGGCATCTCCGCCTCGTGGTGCGGGGCCAGGGTGTCCCGGTCGACGATGTCGATGTCGGCCTGGACGAACTCCCGGTAGCGCCCCTCCTGCGGCCGCTCCCCCCGCCACACCTTCTGGATCTGGTAGCGGCGGAACGGGAAGGCCAGCTTGCCGGCGTTCTCCAACACGTACCGCGCGAACGGCACGGTCAGGTCGAAGTGCAGGCCGAGCTGGTCGTCACCGCCGCTCTCGGCGTCGGCGTGCAGCCGCCGGATCACGTAGACCTCCTTGGAGGTCTCCCCCTTGCGCAGGAGCTGGTCCAGCGGCTCCACCGCGCGGGTCTCCAGCGGGGCGAACCCGTACAGCTCGAACGTGCCCCGGATCTTGTCGAGCACGAACTGCTCGATCATCCGCTGGCCGGGGGTCCACTCCGGGAAACCGGAGATGGGCGTGGGCTTGCTCATCGGCGTACTCCTTGCGGTTCCGCGCCCACGGCGCGGTGGTGTCGTGGGTCCGCGCGCGGCGCGGACGAAAGAGCTAGAGGCCCCGGGTGGGCGCGGCCGGCGACGTGCCGGCCACCTCGACGAGGTACGGGTTGCTGGCGCGCTCACGGCCGATGGTGGTGCTGGGGCCGTGGCCGGGCAGCACGACGGTGTCGTCGGCCAGCGGGAGGATCTTGTCGCGCAGGCTGGCGAGCATGGCCGGCATGCTGCCGCCGGGCAGGTCGGTGCGGCCGATCGAGCCGGCGAAGAGGACGTCGCCGGAGAGGCAGATCTCGTCCGCCTCCCAGCCCGACCCGGCGCCGGGCAGCCGGAACAGCACCGACCCGCCGGTATGGCCCGGGGTGTGGTCGACGGCGATCTCCAGGCCGGCGAGCGTGAGGGTGGCGCCGTCGGTCAGCTCGGCCACGTCGTCCGGCTCGCTGTAGCTCAGGCGGCCGCCGAAGAGCGAGGTCAGGTCGGCCGAGAGACCCTTGGCCGGGTCGGCGAGCATCTCCCGGTCGCCGGGGTGCACGTACGCGGTGATCCCGCGGGCGTCACAGACCGGCGCGACCGAGAACGTGTGGTCCAGGTGGCCGTGGGTGAGCAGCACGGCGGCCGGATGCAGGCGGTGCTCGGCGAGCAGGGCGTCGAGCTGGTCGAGCACCCCGATGCCGGGGTCGACCACCACGCACTGCTCTCCCGGCCCGGTGGCGACCACGTAGCAGTTGGTGCCGAAGACGTCCGCGGGAAAGCCGGCCACGAGCACGGGTGCTGTCCTCTCCATCGAGCTGTCGTCCTGCCCGGCAGCCTATCCGGCAGGCCGAGCGAGTTTGCCGCGCCCGTCCCCCGCACCCCGACAGGAACAGTGACAACCTCCGATAAGCGCTGCTCGGAAAGGGGTGGACCTCGTACACCACATTCCCAGTCACTAGCCGTACACTCTGGCGGGCGTGTGGCGCGGCACACGCGTCGCCCGGACGGGCCGGGAGCGCCGGCCGCCGGTGACGATCAGGCGAAGGAGAGGGGAGCACCTGTGGCTTCCAGCAGGGACCGGCAGCGCAAACTGGCGCGGGCCAAGCTCGACCGGCAGATGGCACGCCGGGCGGCCGCTACGCGGCGCCGTCGGCAGATCCGGGCCGGTGTCGGCGCCTTCCTGGTCCTCGCGGTGATCGTGGCCGGCTCGGCCTGGGCGCTCGGGGCGTTCGACTCCGACCCCAAGCAGAACACGGCCGCGGAGGACACCTGCCTCTGGACGCCGCAGGACGCGACGGCGAACACCAACCTCAAGGACGTCGGTACGCCGAAGACGAAGGGCCTGCCGACCGACGGCACCCGGGCGATGACCGTCACCACCAACCAGGGCGCGCCGATCACGGCCGAACTGAACCTGACGAGTTCCCCGTGCGCCGCCGCGAGCATCGCCCACCTGGCGAGCCGGTCGTTCTACGACAACACCAAGTGCCACGAGATCACCGCCGACGGCGCGCTGCGCTGCGGTGACCCCAGCGGCACCGGCCTCGGCGGGCCCGCCTACTCGTTCTACGACGAGGACCTGCCGACCGTGCCGTCGGCCTCGCCGTCGGCCAGCCCCGCGCCCGGCCAGCCGCCGACGTACCCCAAGGGGACCGTCGCGATGATCTCCAACCCGCCGGGCACCAACGGCAGCCAGTTCCTGATCTTCTTCAAGGACTTCACCACGGCGGACCCGAAGTTCCCGGTCATCGGCAAGGTCACCGGTGGGCTGGACGTGGTGGAGAAGATCGGTACCCAGCCGACCGTGGACAATGGGACCGGGGCCAAGGTGAAGCCCAAGACCGACGTGGTGATTCAGAGCCTCACGGTCGGCGAGCCGGTCACCGGTGCGGCACCGTCGCCGTCCGGCGCCCCGGCCAGCAGCCCGAGCGCCGGCTGACCGGTCGCCCCACCCACCTTAAGCGGCACCCCGCAACAGACAGCCAGGAGGATCCAGGCGTGACGTCCACCAGAGAGCGGCAGCGCGCGGCGGCACGCGCCCGGCTCGAGAAGGAGATGGCCGAGCGCTCGGCCAAGGCCCGCAAACGCCGCCAGACGCAGGCGATCGTCGGGGCCGCCGCCGTGCTGGTGCTCGTGGTCGCCGGCACCGTCTGGCTCGCCACGACCCTCGGCGGCGACGACGACAAGGGCAAGAACGCCACGTCGGCGTCCGGGGCGTCCGAGTGCGTCTACAACGCGATGCCGGCCGACCAGCGGTCCCCGCAGATCAAGGACGTCGGGGTACCCAGCAACCAGCAGTCCGCCACCGGCGTGCAGACCATGACGATCGACACCAACCTGGGCCCGATCACCACGAAGATCGACCGGTCGCAGGTGCCGTGCACCGCAGGGGCGTTCAGCCACCTCGCCGAGAAGAAGTTCTTCGACAACACCAAGTGCCACCGCCTGGTGACCGAGGGCATCAAGGTGCTCCAGTGCGGCGACCCGAGCGCCACCGGCAAGGGCTGGCGGGACACCGACGGCACGGGTGGCCCGAGCTTCCGTATGCCGGAGGAGAACCTGCCCACCGACAAGCGCCCGCCGTACCCGGAGGGCGTCATCGCGATGGCCAAGGCCCAGGATCCGGGCAGCACCGGCAGCCAGTTCTTCATCGTCTACGGCGACTCGCCGCTGGACCCGGCGTACACCGTGCTGGGCACCGTCACGGGCGGCATGGACATCGTCAAGGACGTGGCCAAGGCCGGCGACGACGGTGCGTTCGCCCAGCAGGCCGGCGGCGGCCACCCGAAGAAGGAGGTCGTCATCAAGACCCTCACCATGAGTGCGCCGCAGGGCTGACGCCCGCCAGGACGACGAAGCGCCCGCCGGCTGAGCCGGCGGGCGCTCTCGTGTGCGGGGTACGCGCGCTTGTGGTGTGCCCGTCAGGCGCCGGAGGTGACCCGGTACGCGTCGAACACGCCGTCGACCTTGCGCACGGTGGCCAGCAGGTGGCCCAGGTGCTTCGGGTCGGCCATCTCGAAGCTGAACCGGCTCACCGCCACCCGGTCGCGGGTGGTGGTGACGGTCGCGGACAGGATGTTCACCCGCTCGTCGGAGAGCACCCGGGTGACGTCGGCGAGCAGCTTGTGCCGGTCCAGAGCCTCGACCTGGATCGCCACCAGGAACGTGGAGGCGGACGTGAGCTTCCAGCTCACCTCGACCACACGCTCGGCCTGCGCCCGCAGGTCCTCCGCGTTGGCGCAGTCGTCACGGTGCACGCTCACCCCGCCGGAGCGGGTGACGAAGCCGAACACCGAGTCGGGCGGGACCGGGGTGCAGCACCGCGCCAGCTTGATCCAGACGTCGCTGACGCCCCGGACCACGACACCGGGGTCGGCGCTGCTCTGCCGGCTGCGCGGCGGCCGGGTGGCGACGGCGGTCTCGGCGATGTCCTCCGCCGCGCCCTCCTCGCCGCCGTACGCCGCCATCAGCTTCTGCACCACCGACTGCGCGGAGACCTGACTGTCACCCACCGCCGCGTACAGCGACGCCACGTCTGCCAGGTGCAGGTCCCGCGCGATCGACATCAACGCGTCCGAGGTCAGCATCCGCTGCAACGGCATGCCCTGCTTGCGCATCGCCTTGACGATCGCGTCCTTGCCGGCCTCGATCGCCTCCTCGCGCCGCTCCTTGTTGAAGTACTGGCGGATCTTCGTACGGGCGCGCGGGCTCTTGACGAAGCCCAGCCAGTCCTGCGTGGGGCCGGCCGTCTCGGACTTCGACGTGAAGATCTCGATCACGTCGCCGTTGGACAGCGTCGACTCCAACGGCACCAGCTTGCCGTTGACCCGCGCCCCGATGCACTTGTGCCCCACCTCGGTGTGCACCGCGTACGCGAAGTCCACCGGCGTCGACCCGGTCGGCAGCGGGATGACGTCACCCTTGGGGGTGAAGACGTACACCTCCTGGCTGGACAGGTCGAAGCGCAGCGCGTCCAGGAACTCGCTCGGGTCGGCCGCCTCCCGCTGCCAGTCCAGCAACTGCCGCAGCCAGGTCATCTCGTCGATGTGCGCCGGCGGACCCACCACCGGGGTGCCCTTGTGCTCCTTGTACCGCCAGTGCGCGGCGATGCCGAACTCGGCCGTGCGGTGCATCGCGTACGTGCGGATCTGCATCTCCACCGGCTTGCCGGTGGGCCCGATGACCGTCGTGTGCAGCGACTGGTACATGTTGAACTTGGGCATCGCGATGTAGTCCTTGAACCGGCCCGGCACCGGCTGCCAGTTGGCGTGGATGACCCCCAGCGCCGCGTAGCAGTCGCGCACCGTGTCGACCAGGATCCGCACACCCACCAGGTCGTAGATGTCGTTGAAGTCGCGACCCCGCACGATCATCTTCTGGTAGATCGAGTAGAGGTGCTTCGGTCGGCCGGTCGTCTCCGCCTTGATCTTGGCGGCCTTCAGGTCGGTGCCAACCTTCTGGGTGACCTGCCGCAGCAGCGACTCACGCTGCGGCTGGTGCTCACCGATCAGCCGGTTGATCTCCTCGAACCGCTTCGGGAAGAGCGTGCCGAAGGCCAGGTCCTCCAGCTCCCACTTGATCGTGTTCATACCGAGGCGGTGGGCCAGCGGCGCCAGGATCTCCAGCGTCTCCTTGGCCTTCTGCTCGCGCTTCGGCGCCGGCAGGAAGGACAGGGTACGCATATTGTGCAGCCGGTCGGCCAGCTTGATCACCAGCACCCGCGGGTCCTTGGCCATCGCCACGACCATCTTGCGGATCGTCTCGGCCTTGGCCGCGTCACCCAGCTTGACCTTGTCCAGCTTGGTGACACCGTCGACGAGCAGAGCGACCTCGCCGCCGAAGTCGGCGCGCATCGCGTCGAGGGTGTACTCGGTGTCCTCGATCGTGTCGTGCAGCAGCGCCGCGATCAGCGTGGTCGTGTCCATCCCCAGGTTGCCGAGGATCGTCGCCACGGCAAGGGGGTGAGTGATGTACGGATCGCCGGACTTGCGGTACTGCCCGGAGTGCCACCGCGCGGCCGTGTCGAAGGCGCGCTGGAGCAGCCGCGCGTCGGCCTTCGGGTGGTTCTCCCGGTGGCTGGCGATGAGCGGCTCCAGCACCTCGCTGACCTGCGAGGTCTGCCAGGGGGCGTTGAACCGGGCCAGCCGGGCACGCACCCGCCGGCCGGTGGGGGCGTTGGACAGCCCAAAACCACCGGTCGGCGACGGATCGACACCGGGGTCGGTCGGGAACGGAACCACGACCCCGTCGGCGCCGGGCGACGCCTCGACGGCGCTCGCCGTGACCCCGGTCGCAGCCGTCGCGCCGTCGGCAGGAGCCCTGCCGGAGCCGTTGTCGGTGCCCGTCACCCGAGCCGGCGCATCGCCGTTCCGGTCGGTCACCGAGCCGTCAGCGTCGCCTGTGGGATGCACCGTGCCCTCCGCCGGAGGGACGACATCGTGGGACACCGGCCTCCTCACCGCTCGCCGGAAACACGCCGGCCGTGTGTCGGCCGGCCTGGTCTCGCGTCGCCGGACGGCGTACCGCCGGCGTCAGCAATGGGCAATGCTACCCGCACGGACGGTCCCCTGCCGCTCCGCCGGACGGTCCACGCCCGCCGCCCGGCCTGACCGGGCCATAACCGCGCCGCCCGCCACACCGGGCCATCCCGGAACGTGGGCGCACCGCCACCGCGGCGCTCACGCCTTAGGGATCAAACGGTCAGCAGGGCATGGACCGGACGTGGCGCGAGTCGCTCCCGCGCGCCCAGAAAACCAAGCTCCAAGAGTACGGTGAAGCCCGTCACCGTACCGCCGGCGCGCTCGACCAGGTCCAGCGTCGCCTCGGCGGTGCCGCCGGTGGCCAGCACGTCGTCGACGACGAGCACCCGGTGGCCGGCGGTGAAGGCGTCCTCGTGCACCTCCAGGGTGGCCTCGCCGTACTCGAGGGCGTACGACACCGAGTGCGCCGGGCGCGGCAGCTTGCCGGCCTTGCGCACCGGCACGACACCCACCCCGGCCGCGTACGCGACGGCCGCGGCGACGACGAACCCCCGCGCCTCGATGCCCACCACGACGTCGAAGGCGTCCCGCCCGTGGTACGCGACGATCCCGTCGACCACCTCACGGAACGCCGCACCGTCGGCGAACAGCGGCATCAGGTCCTTGAACAGGACACCGGGCTTGGGAAAATCCGGCACGTCCAGCACCCGGCTGGCCACCAGCCGGGCGGCCTCCGGGCCGCTGTCCCCGCGCGCCGCGGTGCTGTGGGTCTCCGTCACGGCTGATCCGTTCCCTTCCGACGACAACGGCGTCCGGCTTGCTGCTCGCACAGCATGCCGGACGCCGTTGGGGTGTTGTCTCCCGGGTCAGTCCCAGGGCCGGTCAGCGCCGCTCGGCACCACCGGGCCGGTCAGCGCCGCTTGGCACCACCGGGCCGGTTACCGCCGCTTGGCACCACCGGGCCGGTCAGCGCCGCTTGGCACCACCGGGCCGGTTACCGCCGCTGCCGGGGCGACCGCCCCGCGCGCCGGTCGGCCGTTTGCCCGTCGGCCGCGAACCCACCTTGGGGGCCGCGCCGGCCAGCGCGGCGGAGTCCGGGTCGATCACGTCGGCCGCATCGCCGTCGACCGGGGTCGGGGCGACATTGCCGGTGGGCTCGCCACGGCCCGACGCACCCCGGCGGGCCAGCACCCGCTTGTTGTGCGCCTGGATGCGCGGGTCGTAGTTCTTCAGCAGCGCCAGCAGCGGCGTCGCCACCAGGATGGAGGTCAGGAACGCCACCGCCATACCGACGAACAGCACCAGGCCGAGGTCCTTCAGGGTGCCCGCACCGAGCAGGCCGGCACCGATGAAGAGCAGACCACCCACGGGCAGCAGGGCCACCACGGAGGTGTTCAGCGACCGCATGAGGCTCTGGTTGACGGCCAGGTTGGCCGCCCCGCCGTACGTCATGTTGTTGTTGGCGGTGATGCCTCGCGTGTTCTCCTGCACCTTGTCGAAGACCACCACGACGTCGTAGAGCGCGAAGCCCAGGATCGTGAGGAAGCCGATGATCGTCGACGGGGTGACCTCGAAGCCGACCAGCGAGTAGATGCCGGCGGTGAGGACCAGGTTCATGAACAGCGACGAGACCGCGGCGACGGCCATCCGCCATTCGAAGCGCAGGATCAGGTAGACCATCACCAGCGCGATGAAGATGACCAGGCCGAGCACGGCCCGTTCGGTCACCTGGCTGCCCCACGCCTCACTGACCTGGTTGCTGCTGATCTCGTTGACGTTGATGTTGAGGTCTTCGGCGATCTGGGCCTTGACCGCGTTGGCCTGCTCGACGGTGAGCTGCGGCGTCCGCAGCTCGTACGAGTCGCCACCCGGGCCACCGACCTTCTGCGTGGTGGCCACCTCGACGCCGGTGTTCTCGACCGCGAGGGCCGAGTTGACCTCACGCTCGGCGTCGTCCAGGGTGCCGACGCTGGCCGGCACCTGGAACGAGTTGCCGCCGGCGAACTCGATGCCGAGGCTGAAGCCCCGGAGCGCGAAGCTGAGGATCGCGACCAGGATCAGGGCGCCGGCGACACCGAACCACAGCTTGCGGCGGCCGACGATGTTGAGACCGGCCTCGCCGTTGTAGAGGCGGCTCGCCAAACCATTTTGAGCCATCTCAGGCCTCCTTGGCGCGCGGGTTGCGGGACTGAGTCTGCTGGCTGCGGGCCGGAAGCGCCCGACCCAGGCCGCTGACCCGCGGGGACAGGAACGCCCGGGTCCGGGCGAACATCGTCATGATCGGGTGCCGGAAGAGGAAGACCACGACCAGGTCCAGCACCGTGGCCAGGCCGAGCGCGAACGCGAAGCCCTTGACCGTGCCGACCGAGACCACGTAGAGCACCACCGCGGAGAGCAGCGTGATCGCGTTGGCCGAGATGATGGTCCGACGGGCCCGGATCCAGGCACGGGGCACCGCGCTGCGTGGACTGCGACCCTCTCTGATCTCGTCCTTGAGTCGTTCGAAGTAGATGACGAAGGAGTCCGCCGCCACACCGAGCGAGACGATCATGCCGGCGATGCCGGCGAGGGTCAGCGTGAAACCGATCTGCCGGCCCAGCACCACCAGCGCGCCGAAGACCAGCAGCGCGGAGAGGATCAGGCTCAGGAAGATGACCGAGCCGAGCAGCCGGTAGTAGAAGAACGCGTAGATGATGACGAGCAGCATGCCGATGCCTGCCGCGAGCAGACCGGCCCGCAGGTGGCTGGCGCCGAGCGTCGCCGTGACGTTCTGCGCCTCCTGCTGCTTGAAAGTCACCGGCAGCGCGCCGTAGCGGAGCTGGCTGGCGAGGGTGCTGGCGTCCTTCTGGGTGAACTGGCCGGTGATCTGCGAGTTGCCGGTCAGCACGCCCTGGATCTCCGGGGAGGAGACGATCTCGTTGTCCAGCACGACGGCCACCCGGCACTTGCCGTCCTGGCCGAGCGCGGTGGCGTCGCAGGCCTGACCCTCGTTGCCGAACGCCTCACGGGTCAGCGCCGTCCACTTGCCCTGGCCGTCGCCGGTGAAGTCGAGGCTGACCACCCAGGCGTTGGTCTGGTCGAGCACCGCGTCGGCGTCGTCCACGTCGGTGCCCAGCACCTTGGCCTGGTCGAGGAGGTACTTGGAAGCGCCGTCCTCGCAGGACACCACCTGCTGCTTCGGGTCGGAGATCGACGCCGGCGGGCGCTTGTCGAGCTGGGCGCAGCCGATCGTCGGCACGTTGAACTGCATCTGCGCTGGCAGCACGGCGACCTCTTGCGGGCTCAGCGCGCTGAACGGCTTGAGCTTGTCGCCCAGCGACGGGTCGGCGCTCAGGTCGGCGGGGGCCTGCAGCGCGCTCGCGGCCTGCCAGGCGGCGGCCCCGACCTTCTGCTCGACGGCCTTGCGCTGCTGCTCGATGCTCGCGGGCACCGGTTCGGTGCTGGCGCTCGCCGACGGCGCGGCACTCGCCGACGCGGACGGGGTCGGCGTGGCGCTGGCGGTCGGCGCGGGCGCCATCCCGCCCTGGCCACCGCTGGCCGACGGCCTCACCTTCGCCGCGCCGGTCGCCGACGGGGTCACCTTCGGCGCGGCGCTGCCCGACGGCGTCGGGGTGACGCCGCCCGGGACCGGCGTGGCGGCCGGCGGCGCGACGGCCGTCCCGCTGCCGTCGGCGGCCTTGAGCACCTTGCGGAAGCGCAGTTCGGCGGCGCTGCCCACGTCGGTGAGGTCCCGGTTCTCACCGGGCAGGGAGATGACGATGTTGCGGTTGCCCTCGGTGACCACCTCGGCCTCGGCCACGCCGAACGCGTTGACCCGGCTCTCGATGATCTGGCGGGCCTCCTCGAGGTTCTCCGCCGTCGGGGGCTTGCCGTCGACGGAGTTGGTCGCCTCCAGCGTGACCCGGGTGCCGCCGATCAGGTCCAGGCCGAGCCGTGGCTCCAGCCGATCCTTGAAGCTGCCGCTGGCACCGCCCGCGAAGAACACCAGAAGGTAGAGGACGACGAAGATGAGCCCGAGCACGGCGAGTTGCCGGCCGGGGCGCATCTGTCCCTGAGGTGGTGCCACGGTTGTCCTGTCTCCCTGTACGGTCGCGCCGCTGCGCGCGGCGGCGGCGAGTGTCGGGCCGGGGGTCCCGGCCAACGGTCTGACCTGAGCCGACGGGGTGCCGACACAGTGGCCGGACACGCCGGACGGGGACGCCGACGGCCACGGGAACGTGCCGACGCCCGGCGTCGACCCAACTATCCAGTTTTCACGTCACGTCCGCTGCCCCGTCGGGTGCGGTGCCCCCGGGGGCCGGTCAGCCGGCCGTACGCCGAAATCGTCGACCCCCTGTGGGGAGGTCACTCCTTGACGGTGTCCGCGTCCTCGGTGACCGGCTCGCTCGGCAGCTCCGCGCGGGTGACCACCCGGGCGATGGCCGGCCGGGCGTAGCGGGCCTGGACGCCCGGAGCGATCTCGAGCAGGACGGCGTCGTCCTCGACGCCGGTGACCGTGCCGTAGAGCCCGCCGATGGTGACGACCTCGTCGCCCGGACCGAGCGCCGCCTGCATGGCCTCGGCTTCGCGACGACGCTTCTGCTGGGGACGGATCATGAGGAAGTAGATGACGCCGAAGAGCAGGACGATCATCAGGATCGGCGTGAAGCCGCCGGCCCCACCACCCGCTGCAAGGTATTGCACGGTTACTGCCTTCCCATTGGCCCCTGTCCGGCACGGGGAGTGCCGGAGCGGAGGCGGATTCTCACATCCTGTACAGACCGCGGCGAAGTCTAATCCCTGCACCTGAGAACACCGAATGCGGCACAGATCACGTTCACATTACGGCTGATCGGTGTCCACGGAGAACAGATCGGGTGCCGGCGAAATATCTGCCCCAAATATACCATTCGGTGGGTTACGCCCCAGATGCAGCCAGGCGGCCTCCGTGGCCACCCGGCCTCGGGGTGTACGGGCCAGCAGGCCGGCGCGCACCAGGAACGGCTCGCAGACCTCCTCGACCGTGTCCGGCTGCTCCCCCACCGCCACAGCGAGGGTGGACAGGCCGACCGGGCCACCCCGGAACAAGTCCACCAGGGCGGTCAGCACCGCCCGGTCCAGCCGGTCCAGACCCAGCGCGTCGACGTCGTACACCGTCAGGGCCTTGCGGGCGGTGCCCAGGGTGACCACACCGTCGGCGCGGACCTCCGCGTAGTCGCGGACCCGGCGCAGCAGCCGGTTGGCGATCCGGGGAGTGCCCCGGGACCGGCCGGCGATCTCCGCCGCGCCGTCCGCGGTGATCGGCACCCCGAGGATGCGCGCCGAACGGTGCAGCAGCGTCTCCAGATCCGCCGGGGCGTAGAAGTCGAGGTGCGCGACGAAGCCGAACCGGTCCCGCATGGGCCCGGTCAGCAGACCCGAGCGGGTGGTCGCGCCCACCAGGGTGAACGGCTCGACGTCCAGCGGGATCGCGGTCGCGCCCGGTCCCTTGCCGACCACCACGTCGACCCGGAAGTCCTCCATCGCGCTGTACAGCAGTTCCTCGGCCGGTCGGGCGATCCGGTGGATCTCGTCGATGAAAAAAACGTCACCCTCGGCGAGGCTGGTCAGGATCGCCGCCAGGTCACCCGACCGCTCGATCGCCGGGCCGCTGGTCACCCGGATGCCCGCGCCCAGTTCAGCGGCGACGATGTTGGCCAGGCTCGTCTTGCCCAACCCGGGCGGCCCGGAGAGCAGAATGTGGTCCGGCGGCGACCCCCGCCGCATGGCACCCTGCAACAGCAGGTCGAGCTGGTCGCGTACCCGGTCCTGGGCGATGAACTCCGCCAGCCGCCGGGGCCGCACGGTGGCCTCCGCGTCCCGCTCGGCATCACTGACGTACGCCGAGACGAGCCCGTCGGTCTCGCTCATCGGGTGCGGCCCAGCAGCCGGATTGCCTGCTTGAGCAGGACTGGCACGGGCGGGGTGGGCCCGTCGATGGTCTCCGCCACGGCGGCCACCGCCTGGTCGGCCTGCCCGGCCGTCCAACCCAGACCGACCAGCGCCTGCCGGACCTGGTCGGGCCAGGCGCCACCGGTCACGCCGCCCACCCCGTCCGCGCCGATCGACACCGGGCCGATGCGGTCCCGCAGCTCCAACACCAGGCGCTCGGCGCCCTTCTTACCGATCCCCGGCACCCGGGTCAGCGCGGCGGTGTCGGCGTTCGCGATGGCCTTGCGCACCGCGTCCGGCGTGTGCACGGCCAGCACGGCCTGGGCCAGCCGTGGGCCGACCCCGCTGGCGGTCTGCAACAGCTCGAACAGCGCCCTGGCATCGTCGTCGGCGAACCCGTAGAGGGTCAGCGAATCCTCCCGGACCACCAGGCTGGTCGCCAGCCGCGCCGGCTGGCCCACCCGCAGCTCCGCGAGCGTCCCGGGGGCACAGTGCACGGCCAGGCCGACCCCGCCGACCTCGATCACGGCCAGATCCGGACCCGTCGCGGTCACCGTGCCGCGCACGCTGGCGATCATCGTGCTCCTCCTCGTCGTGACCGATCGGCCGCGGCGGCCAGCTTGGAACGGGTGCCGCCGCGCCACACGTGGCAGATGGCCAGGGCGAGCGCGTCGGCGGCGTCCGCCGGTTTCGGCGGCTCGGCCAAGCGCAGCAGTCGGGTCACCATGGAGGTCACCTGCGCCTTGTCGGCCTGCCCCGAGCCGGTCACCGCCGCCTTCACCTCGCTGGGGGTGTACGTCTGCACCGGCAGCCCGGCCCGCGCCCCGGCCAGCACGGCGATGCCGCTGGCCTGGGCGGTACCCATCACCGTACGGACGTTGTGCTGGCTGAACACCCGCTCGACGGCCACGCTCTCCGGCTGGTGCTCGGCGACCAGCTCGGTCAACGACCGGTCCAGGTGCAGCAGCCGCAACGCCAGGTCGTCGGCCGGATCGGTGTAGACGACGTAGTAGGCGATGAGCGTGCAGGGTCGACCGGGCACGCCCTCGACCACGCCCACCCCACAGCGCGTCAACCCCGGGTCGACCCCCAGCACCCGCACGCCGCGCCCCCTCCCCCAGTACGTGTGTTCGACACCCTAACCTCCGCCCTTCCCACCGGCCCCACGGGACACGCGCCCGCGCCCCACGCCCCACGCCCCACGCCCCACGCCCCACGCCCCACGCCCCACGCCAAGATCCTCACAACATCCCCGAAGTTGCTGCCTCAGCCGTGCCGGAGACAGCAGCATCGGTGAAGTTGCGCGGATCTTGACGGGACGCAACCCACGATGACCGATTGGCGGGGGCCCGCGGGCGAACGGCGGTGGGCGGCGGGCAGGGCGGCGGCCAGACGAGTGCCAGGCAGACCTGACTGGGCCGGGACAGGCCTAGCCGGGACAGGCCGAGCCGAGCCGAGCCGAGCCGAGCCGAGCCGAGCCGAGCCGAGCCGAGCCGAGCCGAGCCGAGCCGAGCCGAGCCGAGC
>NZ_JBNCKT010000029.1:0-30320 GCF_049841675.1 Micromonospora sp. DT4 | reverse complement strand
CGAGGCAGGCAGGCAGGCAGGCAGGCCAAGCCGAGCCCAGGCAGGCAGCCCAAGCCAAGCCGGGCCGGGGTCGACGAGATCGACGAGCCGGACCGGGCGGACATCGTGGAGGCGGTGGCGGCGTCCCGCACCGAGGGACGCAGCGTACGCCGTGGTCCACTGTGGTACGCGGCGGTGGTGGCCGGTACGGAGAACCTGGGCGCGCCGGTGCTGCGTCCCGACGACGAGCTGGTCGACGCCGACCAGCGCATCCTGGAGTGGGCCGCGTTGGTGACCGCTCTGCTGCTGCTGTTCCGCCGGACGGTCGCGGAGGCCGAGGGGCGGGTCCGTGGCGAGTTGTTGGACGACCTGATCGCCCGGCCGCTGCGCGACACCGACGCGCTGCGCAGCCGGGCCCGTCGGCTCGGCGTGGACTTGGACGCGCCGCACGTGCTGGTGGCGGTGGGCGACGACGCGATCGCCGCGACCGGCTCGGCTCGGCAGCGGGTGCTCTCCTGGGCGCCCCGAGCGAACGTTGGAGGTGCAGTTGGCGCTGCGCCTGCACCGGCTGCGCGCCCCGGCGGGCTGACCCGACACACGGTCGAGAGAGCCCGGCCAGGGCGCGCGGTCGGGTCAGCGGGCCCGGATGCCGTCGAGGACGGCGTCGACGACCTGCGCCGGCAGCTTGCGGTCGTCCAGCTCCGGGTTCCACTGGAGTACGCGTTGGATCAGCATCGGCCCGGTGAGCAGCGCCATGGTCACCTCGACGTCGATGTCGGGCCGTAGCAGCCCTTCGTCGATGCCACGCCGCAGCACCTCGCGCATGAGCTGCCGCCGGGGCTCGATGATGTTCTGGTAGAGCTGGAACTGGTCCGGACTGCGGTTCACCGCCGGCACCAGGCACGGCATGATCTTCGCCGCGCGCGGGTCGACGTTCTGCCCGACCGCGCCGACCAGCAGGAGCAGGTCGTCGCGGACGGAGTGACCGTCCGGCTGCGGCATGATGCCCTTGAGCCGGCGCAGCGCATCGATCAGCAGCGCGTCCTTGCCGGCCCAGCGACGGTAAATGGTGGCCTTGCCGACGCCGGCGCGGGTGGCGATCGCCTCGATCGAGAGCGCCTCGACGGTGCTGCCCTCGGCCAGCAGGTCGAGAGTCGCCTCGACGATCGCCTCGTCGGCGCGGATGCTCCGCGGTCGCCCGGGCGACCGCGGAGCATCGGCGGTAGACGTCATGTCGGACATTCTCCCCGAACCTAGGCCGTCCCGGCCAACTCGGGCTCGGCGGCGGGGGCCGCCGACGCCGGAGCGAGCGCGTCGCGACCCGGCATCCACCGCAGCACCACCAGCATGCCGAGGGCCGCGACGATAGCGGACAGCGCCGCCGCCCAGTGCATGGCCGTGACGAAGGCGTCGTTGGCCGCCGAGATCAGCGTGGGCGCCGCCGGGCCGAGCCGTCCGGCGGCCGCGTACGCCCCGGAGATCGACTCGTTGGCGGCGTCCTGCGCCTGCGCGGGCAGGCCGGTCAGCGCATCGCCCACCTCGCTGCGGTAGACCGCGCTGAGCACCGAGCCGAGGACCGCCACGCCGAGCGCGCCGGCCACCTGGCGGATGGTGTTGCTCACCGCGGAGCCCACGCCGGCCTTCTCGCGGGGCAGCGCCGACATGATGGACTCGGTGGCCGGCGGCATGATGTTGGCCATCCCGGCGCCCTGGACGAAGAAGACGAGCAGCACGATCCAGATCGGGGTGGACGCGTCGATGAAGGCGAACGCGGCCAGCGTCACCACGGTCAGCCCCAGCCCCACGGCGGCGACCGCCCGGCCGCCGTAGCGGCGGACCATCGCGGCGCTGCGCGGCGCGAAGACCAACTGGGCCCCGGCGAAGGGCAGGAAGAGCAGGCCGGTCTGCAGCGGACTGTAGTCGCGGACCAACTGCAGGTAGAACGAGCTGAAGAACATCACGCCCATCGCGGCGAAGAACACCAGGCCGACGATCGCCACCGGCGCCGCGAAGCGCGGCACCTTGAACAGCCGGACGTCCAGCGACGGGTGGTCGGAGCGGAGCTCGTGCCGCACGAACCAGGCCAGCACGGCGAGGCCCACCAGGATCGAGCCCCAGGCCACGGGACGGTCGAACCCGTGCTCGCCACCGTCGATGATGCCGAAGGAGAGGGCCACCAGGCCGACCACGGAGAGCAGCACGCCGAGCAGGTCGACGCGGCCGGGACGCGGGTCACGCGACTCGGGGACGAGCAGCGCCACCAGGATCACGCCGGCGACGACCACCGGGACGTTGATCAGGAAGACCGAGCCCCACCAGAAGTGCTCCAGCAGCGTGCCGCCGAGGATCGGGCCGATCGCCACGGCCAGGCCGACCGCGCCGGCCCAGACGCCGATGGCACGGCCGCGCTCACGCGGATCGAAGACGTTGGCAATGATCGAGAGCGTCACCGGCATGATGGCCGCGCCGCCGACCCCCATCAGGGCGCGGGCCGCGATGAGCTGCGCGGGGCTGTCAGCGTACGCGGAGAGCAGCGACGCCAGGCCGAACAGCGCCAGCCCGATCATGAGGAAGCGCTTGCGGCCGGCGCGGTCACCGAGCACCCCGAAGGTGAACAGCAGGCCGGCGAAGACCAGGGTGTAGGAGTTGATGGACCACTCCAGCTCGCCCTGGCTGGCCCCGAGGCCGTGGACCGGGTCGGCCAGGGTGCGTAGGGCCACGTTGAGGATCGTGTTGTCGAGGACGACGACGAGGAGGCTGATCACCAGCACCCCCAGGATCGCCCACCTCCTCGGGTGTCCCGTGTTGTCGTGCAGCTCCATGCCCGGTTCTCCCCCCGGTTGCACCCGTTCCGCGATACGATACGGGCCAGACTCGTAACGGCGACCAGAGTACGACCGCCATTAACGATACGGAACTGTTTCGTATCGGAAGTGGCCCGCGTCACGTCTCTGCGCGACGCCACTCCCCCGGCTCCGGCTCGGTCAGGCAGGCAGCGACGGCGGCCGGCAGCGCGCCCAGGTGGCCCGCGGGCGCGGCGAGCGGTTCGATCCAGCCCGGTCCGGCGCCGTACACGCACAGGTGGGAGAGTCCCGGGCGAAGCGCACCAGACGGTACGCGCGGCCGGTGACCGGCGTCCGCGACCACAGCACGACGGTGTACGGACGCGCACGGCGCACGGCGCTGGTCAGCGCGGGCCACGGCAGCGCCGGCCCCAGGTGCAGGCAGCCATGCCCCCGCTCCCGTAGGGCTGCGGCAAGGGCGTGCAGGCCGAGCGAATGCGCCTCCTCCAGGTCCTCGGCCGCCAGCGAGACCCGCTTGAGCGCGGTCTGCACGGCGTCGGCCGGCATCGGATCGGTCAGCACAGACGTACCCCCGGGTAGAGAACACCTACCGGGGGTTCGCCGCGAGCGGGCGCGGCGGATGCGCCCGGCGCGGAATTTATCGGCGGCGGCCCGTCAGCCGTGCGGCGCGGCCCGACTTGACCCGACCTCCTAGATTGATGATCCACACAGCCCAGCGGAAGGCCTCCACCCCCATGCCTGTCGGCTTCACCATGGCGATCGTCTTCGCCGTCGCCCTGGCCGTCTGCGCCGTCCTGGCACTCGTCGCCCCCGCGCGGTCGCTCAAGCGGGTGACCGCCCTCGCCGCGCTCGGCTTCCTCGCGCTGACCCTGCTGGTCGGCGTCGCTTCCAGCGCCCACTCGGTACCCATCCGCTCGGTCGGGATCGTGACCAGCTTCGGCAAGCCGACCGGCGAGGTGACCGGCTCCGGCCTGAAGTGGGTGGCCCCCTGGCAGAAGGTCGGCGAGTGGGACGCGGGTCGGCAGAAGTACGACCACATCGGCGGCGACAACTGCGTCCGGGTCCGCACCGGGACGCTCGCCGACGCCTGCGTCGAGGTGCTCATCGAGTGGCAGGTCAAGCCGGAGAACGCGCCCAAGCAGTTCATGGACTACAAGGGCGACTTCGACAGCTTCCGGGGGCAGCGGGTGGGCGTGCAGCTCGACAGCGCGGTCAACGATGCGTTCGCCGCGTACAACCCGCTGGAGAAGATCGACGCCCGGACCGGTGACCTGAACGTGGACCTCAAGCCGTTCGCGGCGAACATCAAGACCAGCGGGGAGACCCGCCTCGCCACCGACGTCGACATCCTGTCGGTGACCATCACCCGGGTGAACCACGACGACAAGACCGAGGGCAACATCAAGGCGTTCCAGGACAAGCTGGCGCAGACCCGCAACCTGGAGCAGGACCGCAAGAACGCCGAGATCTCCAAGCAGATCACCGAGACCAACGCGAAGGTCGACAAGGTGACCCGCTGTCTGGAGATCGCCGAGAAGAACGGCGCCAACCCGGGCCTGTGCATCAATCCCGGCATCGTCACCGGCAAGTGACGCCGGTCGCCGGCCCACCCGCGAGCGTGGGCCGGCGACCGGCGTCTAGGCGTAGTGGAACAGCGGCGGGAAGACGAGGACCACGATCCAGGCCCAGGCGGCGTACACCGGCAGGTAACCGGTCTGCCACCGTTCGAGCGCCGCGAACGGCGTACGCCGACGGACGAAGCTCAGCAGGAGCCAGGCCGACCACGCGAGGTTGACCAGCAGGACGACGTTCTCGCCGAGGGCCGCCGCCCGGTTGGGCGTACCGCCGTAGTCGTCGGTGATGCGTCCGGTGATCTCGAACAGCACCAGCACGTCGATGGCCAGCGCGCTGATCACCAGCGCGAGTTGGAGCTTGTCGAACGCGCCGGGCGGTGCCAGCGGATCGCGGGCCGAGAGCGAGTAGAGCAGCAGTCCCAGCACCACGACCAGCAGCAGGTCGAACAGGATCAGCGCCTCGCGCTCGACGTCGATACCGTGGCTGGTCCAGACGACGGCGACGAGGAAGGCCAGGAGCGCGGCCGTGAACAGCGGGGTGAACAGCCGTGTGAGGACCGGCGCGATGTTCTCGACGACACTCTGCTTGGCCTCGACGAGCCACCCGGCCACGACGACCGCGGCCACCGCGCCGCAGGGCAGGAGCCACTGCGAGACGAACGCCTCCGGGACGATCCCGATGGCCTGGAAGGTGTTGAACAGGAACGCGGCGAGTACTCCGCCGCCGAGGGCCATCAGCACGAAGTAGATGAACCATTCGCCGGTGAAGCGGATGAAGTCCATGCGTCGACGTGTGGAGCGCCAGTCGTCGGCGACGTAGGCCAGACCGACCACGAGCCACAGCGCGATCGGCAGGTGGACGCCGCTGACGACGAGGGACTGCGAGTCGTCCGCCAGGGGGTAGACGTTCGCCGCCACCGCGCCGAGGACTAACAGCGCCACCAGCACCGCGATCACCACCGGTCGGACTCGCCGGCGCCAGGCGAGGAACGCCGCGAGCCAGGGCAGCGCGAACAGGGTGAAGTTGCGCGCGTAGAACGATCCGTCGTCGTCGAAGGTCAACCCGAACAGCGCGGGCACTTTGACGGACGCCACCGCACCGGCCGCCGCGCCGAGCATGACCCACAGGTCCCGCCGGGAGCGCGAACCGGCGGCCGGGTCGCTAAAGTCACCGGTCAGCACGAGCTGCTTCCACAGCCGTTCCGAATGTTCCCGGGCGAACTCGCGGGACAGTTCGTCGAGGCTGCCCATCCGTTTGACCGCGACCAGGAACGCCTCGTCGGAGCTGAGACCCGCCGCGACGAGCGCGTCGACGGAGCCGCGCAGGTGGTCTTCGAGCTCGTCGACGTCCGCCGGGCTCAGTGTCCCGCGGCGCAGCACGTACTGACGCCACTGCGCGACCTGCGACTCCAACTCCTGCGGACCGTCGTACGCCGTCACGCGAGACCCTCCAGCGGACGCGCCGGCAGCGGCGTACGGTCGTGCCAGATCTCCTTGAGCGCGGTCACGACCGTGTCCCACTGTCGGCGCTGCTCGGCCAACTCGGCCCGACCCCGGTCGGTGATCCGGTAGTACTTGCGTTTCCGCTCACCGGCGACCGACTGCCAGCTCGCCTCCACATAGGCCAGGCGCTCAAGCCGGTGCAGCAGCGGGTACAACAGCCCCTCGGTCCAGTCCAGCTCACCGCCGGACAGCTCGTTGATTCGCCGCAGGATGGCGTAGCCGTAGCTCTCACCCTCGGCCAGGATGCCGAGCACCATCGGCGTCGCCGACGCCGCGACCAGGTCCTTCGCGACCTTCACAGAACCTCCCACCCTTACCTAGAAGTACGATGCATAGTACTGCTAGGTGTTCTCCCGTTGCAACGACTCCGGAGCGAAAAACCCGTGGGGTGCGTCGGCGGTCGGTGTTCACGCACGGCGACCTACAGGTGGACCACGTGTTCGTCGACGGTGACGAGATCACCGGCGTGCTCGACTGGTCCGAGGCGGGCCGGGGCGACGCCCTGTTCGACCTCGCCACGTTGACGCTCGGCCACGAGGACCACCTCGGCGACGTCGTGGCCGGCTACGGCGCCGACGTCGACCTCGACCTCGACCTCGACGTGATCCGGGCATGGTGGTCGTCGCGCAGCCTGGTGGTGATCCGTTGGCTGGTCGAGCACGGCTTCGACCCGTCGGCGCCCGGCTGCGAGGTCGACGTGCTGCGGTCGCGGATGTGACAAGCCTCCAGCCGCTGGGCCAACCAGCGGTACCAGACGACGTCCGGATTACCGCCGGTCCCGTGGAAGATGATCGCGCTGCGCCCCACCGTGCCCTCCTCAGGGTCGACAACGTGATCACACCAGGACTCAGTCCAGCGTGACGACCCAGCGGGCGCCCTCGCCCCGCGCCAACCGGTCGAACGCGACCGGCGCCTCGTCCAGCGACATCGTGCCGCTGACCAGCACGCCCAGGTCCAGGCTGCCGTCGACCAGCTCGCGGGCCAGCACCGGCACCTCCCGGTCCGGGTCGGACGAGCCGTACACCGAGGAGCGCAGCGTACGGGCGGAGTGGAAGATGTCGAGCGCGCCGAGGCTGACCATGTCGTCCTTGGCGCCCATGCCGACCACGGTGACCCCGCCCCCACGCCGGGTGAGCCGCCAGGCAGCACGGATGGTGGCGGCCCGACCGACGCACTCGAAGGCGTGGTCGACGCCACGGCTCTCGGTGCGCGCCCGCACCTCCTTGGCGAGCCGGTCGTCGGAGAGCAGGAAGT
Organism: Micromonospora sp. DT4; assembly: GCF_049841675.1. Lineage (NCBI taxonomy): Bacteria > Bacillati > Actinomycetota > Actinomycetes > Micromonosporales > Micromonosporaceae > Micromonospora > Micromonospora sp. DT4. Next base: position 23,206 of record NZ_JBNCKT010000029.1, on the reverse strand, counting down.
CGGTCGCCCCAGCGGCGAGGGCCAGGTCCCGTTTCGCCTCGGCGACGTCGATGGCCAGGATCGTCGTGGCACCGGCCCGGCGGGCCGCGCTCAGTACGGCCAGGCCGACCCCGCCGAGCCCGACGACAGCGACGGACTCGCCGGGTGCGACCCGGGCGGTGTTCCGGACCGCGCCGACGCCGGTGAGCACCGCGCAGCCGAGCAGAGCGGCCTGCGCGGTCGGCAACCCGGCGGGGATCGGTACGACAGCGCTCTCCGGCACCACCACCGCCTCGGCGAGCGCGCCGAGACCGAGGGTCAGGTGCAGCGGGACCCCGTCGTCGGTCTCGCCACGCGGCACGGTCGGGGCCGTGGTGTCGGCGCAGAGCCATGGCTCGCCGCGCCGGCACCACCAGCAGGCTCGGCAGGCCGGCGCCCAGTTCAGCACCACCGGTGTGCCGATCCGCAGCCGGCTGCCCGGCCCGGCCTCGGCCACCACCCCGGTCGCCTCGTGCCCGAGGACCAGCGGAAACCTCGCGGCGAGGGTGCCGTTGACCATGGACAGGTCGGAGTGGCAGACACCGGCCGCCCTGATCGTCACCCGCACCTCGCCGGGGCCGGGCGCAGGCAGACGTACCCGCTCGATCCGCAGCTCGGCCCCGGACCCCCGCGCGACCAGCGCGCGAACAATGACCGGCGCGGACGCCGGCTCGACGGCACTGCCGTACCGGCCGCCGTCGTCGTGGCGGTGGGCGCGGTGAGCCTGCAGGTGCCCGTCGCCGCCGGCCGGCGCGGCCGGAGACAGCTCGGGATCGGTCATCGCTGGATCGCCTTCAGTTCGCAGAACTCGGCGAGGCCGTGCGTGCCCAGCTCCCGGCCGAGGCCGGACTGCTTGTAACCGCCGAAGGGGGCGAGCGGGTTGAACGGCGCGCCGTTGATGTCGACGGCCCCGGTACGCAGCCGCCGCGCCACCGCGAGCGCCGCCTCGGCGTCGGCGGACCAGACCGCGCCGGCCAGCCCGTAGCGCGAGTTGTTGGCGATGGCCACGGCCTCGTCGGTGTCGTCGAAGGGGATGACGGCGAGGACGGGACCGAAGACCTCCTCCTGGGCGAGCGCGCTGTCCGGGTGCACGTCGGCGAAGACGGTCGGTGCGACGAAGTGACCGCGCGCCGGGACCGGGGCGTCCGGGCCGCCGACTACCAGCCGCGCGCCGTCGGCGAGCGCCCGGACGATGTGGCCGCGTACCCGCTCGGCCTGGGCGGCGGAGACCAGCGGGCCGAGCCGGGTGGCCGGGTCGAACGGGTCGCCGAGCCGGTAGCCGGCCACCGCCGTGGCGATCAGGTCGAGCGCCTCGGCGTACCGGTCGCGGTGCACCAGCATCCGGGTCCACGCCGTGCAGGTCTGACCGGAGTTGAGCAGAGCGTTGCCGACGCCCACCTTGACCGCGGTGGCCAGGTCGGCGTCACCGAGGATCACGTTGGCGGACTTGCCGCCCAGCTCCAGCGCGACGTGGGCGATCCGGTCGGCGGCGCTTCGCATGATCCGGGTACCGGTGGCGGTGCTGCCGGTGAACGAGACCAGGTCGACGTCGGGGTGTGCGGCCAGGGCCTCCCCGACCACCGCGCCGGTGCCGGGGACCAGGTTGAGTACGCCCGGCGGCAGGCCGGCCTCGGCGACCGCGTCGAAGAGCAGGTACGCGGTCAGCGGGGTCAGCTCGCTGGGCTTGAGCACGACCGTGCAGCCGGCGGCGAGCGCGGGCGCGAGCTTCGCCATCACCTGGTGCAGGGGGTAGTTCCACGGGGTGATCGCGCCCACCACGCCGATCGGCTCGCGGACGACGAGCGAGTTGCCGACGGTCTCCTCGACCGGTGGGCGGGCGGCGAGCGCCACGTGGTCGCGCAGCACGGTCAACGGGAGCCCGACCTGCACGCGGGTGGCGAGCTTGAGCGGCGAGCCCTGCTCCACGGCGATGGCGCGGGCGAGATCGTCGGCGCGGGCGGCGAGCGCCGTGTGCAGCCGGTCGAGGTGCGCGGAGCGCTCGGCCGGCGGGGTGGCCGCCCAGCCGGGAAAGGCGGCCCGGGCGGCGGCGACGGCGGCGTCCACGTCGGTCGCCGTGCCGGCGGGCACCTGCCCGACGGTGTCGCCGGTGCTCGGGTTCTCCACCTCGATCACGTCGGTGCCGGCGGGAGGCGTCCACTCGCCGCCGATGTACACGTGGCGCCGGAGGCGCAGGATGTCGGGCAGCGGCGACGGCGGGGCGGCGAGGTCCATGGCGTCCCTTCGGGGGTGGGCGACGGGCGATGGCGACCGGGGTCGGCGGCGGGCGGCGGGCGGCGGGCGGCGGGCGGCGAAACTAGCGCTGGGAGTTTGGACGCTACCCGCTGGGCTGGCCAGACTCCACCGCGCCGAGGGGGCCGACCGTGCGGTCGTACTCGGCTGCCAGGCCGTGCAGCAGCGCGCCCAGGCCGAGGGCGAAGGCGCCCTCGTCCACGCTCTGCTGGTGCTCGGCGAGCCGGTGCGCCTGGCGCAGGTGCGGGTAGTGCGCGGCGTACAGCTCGGGGTCCTCGACGAAGCCGCGGGCGAACGAGCCGAGCGCCGACCCGGCCACGAAGTAGCGCAGTGCCGCGCCGATGTGGGTCGCCCGGGCCGGCGCCCAGCCGGCGCGGACGAGGCCGCCGTAGACCGCGTCGGCCATGGCGAGGGCGGCCGGTCGTCGACCCGGGCCCTGCGCCAGGTACGGCACGATGTTCGGGTGCGCGGTGAGCGCCCGCCGGTAGGACCACGCCCAGTCGCGGAGCGCGGCGACCCAGTCCCGGCTGACGAATCCGCTGGTGTCGACAGTGCCGGTGACCCCGTCGGCGACCGCGTCGAGGATCTCGTCCTTGGTGGCGAAGTGGTTGTAGAGCGAGGGCCCCTGCACGCCCAGCGCGGCGGCGAGCCGGCGCGTGGAGAAGGAAGGCAGGCCCTCGGCGTCGATCAGCGCGGTGGCTGTCTCGACGATCAGCTGCCGGGTGAGCCGGGGCTGGCGGGGTCGGGGCACTGCGCTCCTCGTCAGGTCTGGGCGGTGGGGTCTGGACGCACCAAAACTTACACCGCTAGTTTAGTGGTGACCGGCCGCGCCGACGCCAGGAGGACCATCGTGGACTTTTCGCTCACCGACGAGGAGCGGGCGGTGCGGGACACCGCCCGGTCGTTCATCCAACGCGAGGTGATGCCGCTGGAGGCGGAGGTGCTTCGCCGGGAGCGGGCGCACCAGCCGAGCCTGGACCACTCCGAGGTACGCGAGCTGCAACTCAAGGCGCGCAAGTTCGGCTTCTGGGGCCTTGCGACCCCCGAGGAGTACGGCGGGATGAACCTGCCGGCCGTCCTCCAGTCGCTGATCTGGACGGAGCTCGGCCACACGTTCGTGCCGTTCCGCTTCGGCGGCGAGGCCGACAACATCCTGTTCCACGCCACCGAGGAGCAGAAGCGGGAGTTCCTCATCCCGACGATCGAGGGTGAGCGCCGGTCCTGCTTCGCGATCACCGAACCGGGCGCCGGCTCGGACGCCGCCAACATCCGGCTCTCCGCCCGCCGGGATGGCGACGACTGGATCCTCGACGGCGAGAAGACGTTCATCACCGGCGGTCACGACGCCGACTTCGCCATCGTCGTCGCGGTGACCAACCGGGAGAAGGGCGCCCGCAACGGCGGCGCGACCGCGTTCCTGGTGGACCGGGCCATGGGCTGGCGCTCGGAGTTCATCCAGACCATGGGCGAGGGCGGGCCCGCGTCACTCATCTTCGACGGCGTACGCGTGCCGCACCGCAACATCCTCGGCGAGATCGGGCAGGGCTTCGCCCTCGGCATGGAGTGGATCGGCAAGGGCCGCTACACCATCCCGTCGCACGCCATCGGCATCGCGGAGCGGGTCCTGCAGATGGCCATCGACTACGCCAACACCCGCGAGACGTTCGGCACGAAGATCGGCGCCAACCAGGCCATCCAGTGGATGATCGCCGACTCGGAGACCGAGCTGGAGGCGGCCCGCTGGCTGGTGCTGCGCTCGGCGTGGACCGTCGATCAGGGCCTGGACCCCCGGCACGCCTCGTCGATGGGCAAGCTCTACGGCGCCGGCATGGTCAACCGGGTCGTCGACCGGGTGCTCCAGATCCACGGCGGCATGGGCTACACCCGGGAGCTGCCCATCGAGCGCTGGTACCGGCAGGTCCGGCTCTACCGCATCTTCGAGGGCACCGACGAGATGCAGCGGCTGATCATCTCCCGGGACCTGCTGCGCGGGTACACGAAGATCGGCGGTCACCTGGCCTGAGCCACGTCAACCCGCCAGCGCCTCCAGGGCGGCGTCCACGTCCGCCTCGGTCGAGTAGAGGTGGAAGGAGGCGCGGACCCGCCCGGCGCGGACCGCCGCCCGGATACCGGCGGTGGCGAGGCGCTGCTGGGCGTCGGGCACGTCGACGGTGACGATGGCGCTGTTTCCCGGTGGCCGGCCCAGGCCGGTCAGGAACCGGTTGGCCAGCGCCACGTCGTGCGCCTGGATCGCCGGCACACCGATCTCGGTGACCAGCTCCATGGCGGGGGCCGCGCCCACCCAGCTGAACCAGGCCGGCGAGATGTCGAACCGCCGGGCGTCGTCGGCCAGCCGTAGCGGCGGCCCGTAGTAGGAGGCGTGCGGGTCGCCGCCCGCGTACCAGCCGGCCGCGTCCGGGCGAAGACGCTCGCGCAGGGCGGGGGCGAGATAGGTGTACGCGGTGCCGCGTGGGTCCATCAGCCACTTGCCGGGCTCAGGCTTCCACAACTGCTGCGCCTGCGCGATCTCCATGCCACCGACGTTAGGCGGGGTCATCGCACGACAGCCAAGGCCAATCGGCCATCGGCGGCCTGTCAGTGGGCCTGCCGGATCGCGGTCCGGAGGCAGCGGGCCCGACCCAGCCGTGGATACCGATTGTGCACAAGGGACTACGCTGCTTCGACATGGACGACGGTGCGATTGTCGAGGCCAGGCACCGCATAGCTGCCGCTACCGACGGGCATGTCAAACTCGGCGGTCTCGGCCTTACCAGTGGCGACCTCGCCGAGCTTCTGCGCGACAGTCCGGCTCTCGCTCACGTGACCGTCCTCGACCTGTCCGACAACAACCTGGACGCCCTGCCGGACGCCGTCGCTGCCTGGACCTCGCTCAGATCCCTCGACCTGAATGACAACAGGCTCAGCGCGCTACCGGACGCCGTCGCCGCCTGGACCTCCCTCACTGCGCTGGGCCTGGACGGCAACCAGCTCACCACCCTGCCCGACGCGGTCGCCTCCTGGACCTCCCTCATCGTGCTGCGCCTGGCCGGCAACCAGCTCACCACCCTGCCCGACGCCGTGGCCGCCTGGACCTCCCTCACCGCGCTGGGCCTGGACGGCAACCAGCTCACCACCCTGCCCGACGCGGTCGCCTCCTGGACCTCCCTCACCGCGCTGCGCCTGGCCGGCAACCAGCTCACCACCCTGCCCGACGCCGTCGCCGACTGGACCTCCCTCACCCACCTGTACCTGGAAGGCAACCAGCTCACGGCCCTGCCCGACGCCGTCGCGCACTGGACCTCCCTTGTCGAGCTGTACCTGGACGGCAACCAGCTCACTGCCCTGCCCGACGCGATCGGTGGGCTCGCCAAGCTCCAGACGCTCGTCGTGAGCGGTAATCCGCTCGCGCCTGAGGTGCTGGCCGCCGAGATGGAGGGCACGGAAGCGCTGCTGGCGTTCCTCAGGGATGTCGGCACCGACGGGATCTCGATCTCGGAGGCGAAGCTCCTGTTCGTGGGTGCCGGCGAGGCCGGGAAGAGTTCCCTGCTCGGAGCGTTACGAGGCGAGCCCTGGCGAGATCGTCACCAGACACAGGGCATGGACATCAAACCGCTGGTGGTGAGCCACGCCGGCCGCCAGATCACACTGAACGGGTGGGATTTCGGCGGCCAACAGGCGTACCAGCCGGCCCACCAGGTGTTCTTCAGCGCCGCAGCCGTCTACGTCGTCGTCTGGAAACCACGTCCGGGTGTCGCCGCCGGCATGGTGGAATCCTGGATCGCCATGATCGCCCACCGGGCCCCGGACGCCCGGGTCCTCGTGGTCGCGTCCCACGGCGGCCCGTCGTCGCGGGCGGACTCCATCGACGGACAGCACCTGAGGCAGCGCTTCGGCGATCTGATCGTCGGTTTCCACGAGGTCGACAGCGCCACCCCGGACGACCGGCTGGAGGCACTACGGGAGGCGATCGCCGTGGCCGCCGGCACGCTCCCGCACGTGCACCGTAACTACCCGGCGAGCTGGCAGCGGACGATCGAGGCAGTCACCGCCGGTGGTCAGCAGGTGATCGACTACCGCGGCTACGAAGCGGCGGCCGCAGCACAGGGATTGAACGCCTTCCAGGCCCGCACACTGGCCAGCAATGCCCACCACCTGGGGAAGTGGATCTACTACGCGGACGACGACGCGCTGGCCGCGTTCGTGATCCTCCAACCGGACTGGCTCAACGTCGCGATCGCCGCCGTCCTCGACAGCCGGGACGCCGTCGACGCCCTCGGTCTCGTCGAACACCGCATGCTCGGGAGACTGTGGAGCGCCGCGCAGGCGCCCGACGGCACGGTCTACACGAGGGAACAGCAGCGACTGTTCCTGGCGCTCATGGGGCGCTTCGAGCTGACGTACCAGGTCTCCCTCGACGCCTCTCCCGAGCCGGTGAGCCTCATCGCGCAACTCGTCCCCGCCGCACAGCCGGACCTGCGCAGGGCGTGGGCCGACTTCCGCCCCGGCGACCGCGAGTACCTGGAGGTGTGCCGGATCTCGGAGGGTCCCGCGGGCCGCGTGGTCATTCCCGACTCGTTGATGTACCGGCTCATCGTCCGCCTCCACCACCAGCGCTACACGGAGCCCGACTCCCTGCAGGGCGTGCACTGGCAGCAGGGCATGGTCCTGCAGAGCCGGTACGGTGCCCGCGCTCTCCTCACGGTACGTACCGGTGTCGGTGTCCAGGTCCAGGTCCGCGGCCCGGACGCCGTCACCTACCTCCGACAGGTCACCGACGAGATCCGCTACTGCATCGAGCGGTTCTGGCCCGGTCTGACCACCGTCGCCCTCGTCGCCTGCCGTGACGGGTGCGGTCTGGCCGCGCCCGGTGCGGGCCTGTTCGACGTCGACAAGCTCATCAAGTTGCGCGACGCGCACGGCCAGAGCGTCGCGCAGTGTCCCATCTCGGGGTGCGACGCCTTCCCCGCCATCGACTCGCTGTTGGGCGGTTCCCGCGCCAGCGACGACGCGCTGGCCCTCCTGCAGGACGGCGTGGCGCTGGTGGACAGCCATGTCCGCGGGCTGAGTCAGCGGGTCACCGAACTCAGCGACACCGTCAAGGCCAACCTCGCGGGCGTGAACGCACAGCTGACCGCGTTGATGTGGCAACTCAACGACGAGGCCGCGGACGGACCGCGGCTGTTCACCCTCACTCCCGTCGGGCCGTCGCTGCGCAATCCGCAGTGGACTTCCGTACGGATGCGGCTGACGTTGTACTGCGAGCACTCGCTCCAGCCCGTCCACGTTCTCGAGCCCGGTCGGCGCGACGCCGGCGTCTACTCCATAGACGTCTCGCGGGAATGGTGGGTCCGGGCCGTGCCGCTCCTGAAGGCCACCACCATGCTCCTCAAGCCGCTCCTTGGCGTGGGCATGGCCGAACTCAAACTCGAGTTCAGCGAGGAGCAGTGGAAAGCCGTCGAGGAGCAGGTCTCGCTGGCGAACGAGACACTGAACGCCGCGGCGGAGGCCGCGAACCAGCTCACCGCCGGCGACCACAGCGCCGGCCTGGCGGAGCGGGCCCCGGGCGCACCGACGTCTCCGATCATCGCCGAGGGCGCCACCCTCCGGACGCTGCACGTCGCGTTGCGCGCCCAGGACGTCACCATCGCCGATCTCCGCAAGGTCGTCCGCCCCGACGGCCGCATCCTCTGGGTCCACCGTCAGTTCGAGCACCTCTACCACAGCGGCCTACCTGTCATCCCCTGACCCGGACCGACGCACGGTCTGCGGCGCAGGGCTCACGGTCGCCGTGCGGGACCGGCGTCCGGGTGGATCCGGGTGAGGCTGTCGGCGAGCCCGGCGAGCCACCGGTCGACCTCCACCCGGTGCCGCACCGCCGAGGAGTCGACCTCCAGATCCACGGCGGCATGGGCTACACCCGGGAGCTGCTACCGACAGGTCCGGCTCTACCGCATCTTCGAGGGCACCGACGAGATGCAGCGGCTGATCATCTCCCGGGACCTGCTGCGCGGGTAGAGGGTGGTGGCGGGTTGTTGCCGTTCGCTCGGTGACGCCCCGACGGCACGGCCTCCCGGCCGCGCCGCCCCGTCGACGGCAGGCGACTCCTGGCGATCGGAGTGGATTTCGCAGTGGGTTGTCGCGTTGAGGGGCCGCCGACGCGCACGCGCCGCGGCCCCTCATGGTCACACTGCCCGACCAGGACGCGAGGTTCGGCGGATGGTCAGGGGATCACCGGTGACGGCGGCAACGTGCCCAGCCGGCGGCGGTTCGGTGAGAGCGGAGACAGCTTGGCGGCCACTTGGATAGCGGTGACGAGGGCGCTCTCCTGGCTGTCCACGTCGAGAACGTGACTGCCAGCGAACCAGAGCCCATCGCGGCCGTTGCTGCCGTGCAGCACGGACTGCGCCCGGATGAAGTCCGGCGTGATCACGGGGTGGCGGAAGGTCGTCTCCGCCAGCAGTTGCTTCGGCTCCTGCCTGCGGTTCAGCGCCCAACTCTTGTAGAGGGTGACGTCGCCACGCAGTTGCTGGTAGGCGATCGACGCCTCTGCGTAGTCGCCGTCTCGCAGGATGTTGAACGACGACCAGTCCGTGGACGCGGCCGGCATGTAGACGGGGTCCCGGTGCACGGCGATACGCGCCGGCATGTACCCGAAGCGACGGTAGGCCCGAACGAGCGGATCGGCACCGGGTAGCTGAGCGACCAGCTTCGCCGCCGGCTCCGGTGGCAGCGCCAGCACCACGTGTTCCGCGACGTGCACCCGACCCACGGCATCGACGACCCGGTACCGCACGCCGTCCCGACAGAGCCCCACGGCAGCCGAGTTGGTCAGCGCGGTCACGGTGGTGAACTCACCGGCAAGGGCCGCGATGACGGCTTGCAGACCGTCCCGTGCGTTGACGTACTCCGTCCGTTGCTCGGCACCGTCGCCGACAAGCGGCCGGACCCCGAGCGCCAACGCGGCGCGCGCCGAGAAAGCCTTGGCCTGGGAGATCGACGCGCCATTCACGGACGCCACAAACGGATAGACAAGGTTCTGTTTCAGGGTTTCATCGATGGCCAGGGCCTCGACGAACTCCGCGACGGTGGTATCCCAGTCTTGGCGGGTTTCCAGGTCCTTTGCCCCGGCCATGACCACGCCGATGGCCTGCAGCCCGGGCAGGTAAGGCAGCACGTCGGTGATCGGACGCCCGGCCGAGGGTGAGACCATGACCGGGGTGGGCACCCCATACTGCGCGACGGTGTTGTACAAGGCGTTCGGTACGGTCGGCAACTGCAGAACCGACGTCACGAGTTTGTGATAGATCGGGTGTGAGGCTGGCCCGAAGAACTGTGCGCCGAGATCGACGGCCACCTGACGGCCGTCGACGTCGAGCTGGACGGTGGCGTTGTGACCGCCCAGCGTGGACGCCGCCTCCAGTAGCGTCACATCGCAATGCCCATCCATCAGCCAGGCGGCGGCGACCCCGGCGATCCCACCGCCGATCACCACGACCCGCGTCCGGGCACGGCCGGACAAGGCGGCTTCGGCGGCCCCTGGCCGGCCAGCAGCGCCCAGCAGCGCCGCCGCCGCACCGGCACCGGCCGACGCGAGAACACCCCGCCTCGAAAGCTGTGGTGAACTGCGGTATTTGGTCATCTACCGATCCTCCCCTTCCGGCAAGACTGGGTATCAGGAGTCGAGCGCCGCGGGATGTCAAGTGCGGCCCGCAGCAAGGCAGGGGAATTATTCGATTCGGGATTGCCGCTTGTCAACAGTTTCCTTCAATCGCGATCGAGAATGGGCGCCCCAGCTGGGAATAAACTAAAAATAAAGTTGTCGCTCTACAATGGACGGCGCTTCCGGATACGCTGGTCAGCAGAAACCCGTCACCGGTGGCGGGGCAGACCCAATCCCTGACCGGCGGCGTGTGCGCTCAACTGGTCCGCCATTTCTGGTTGGATTTGCCATTGCACTGCCAGATCTGCAGCCGGGCACCGTTGTCCGTGCTCGCGTCGAGCACGTCAACGCACTTGGTCGCTTGGATGTTGACCAGGTCGTGGGCCTTGTTCAGGTTGAACCGCTGCGAACTGACGCCGGAGCAGTCGGCCAGTTGAACAGCGGCACCCTCCGCGGTGGAGTGACCGGCGACGTCCAGGCACTTGCCCATCGAGCGGACCGTACCGTCACCGGGGAAAGTCCACAGCTGCTTCGCCGTCCGACTACAGTCCCCGATCTGAAGTCGGACACCGGCCGTGGCGTTGCCGCCCGGAATCTCGATGCAACGATTGCTGGCGACTCCGACGATCTGCTTCCCGGCGCCAGTGGTGCCCTGCGACGGGGCCGACGACTGCTGGGCCGGATCTCCCGGGACCGTTCCGCCGGGGCCGCCGTTTTCCGGCGCGGGCTTCCCGGACGCCTTCGAGGACGGCCCCACGGTGGGTCCGGACCGGGGGTCGCCCACCACCGGCAAGCCTTGGAAGCCGTCCGTGATCAGCGCATAGACGTCCGCGCTCGCGGCCCATTCGGCGGCCGAGGTGGTCCAGCGGATCGAGTACCCGTGCCCGTTCTGACCGACGAACGCCCGACTCACCGCCCGCATCGGCGTGCCGTCCTCGTCGGTGTACGTCCACTCCCACTCGGCGGCCCGCACCTGAAAACGCAGCGCAGTGAGCCGCACCTGCCGGTAGTCGGCGTACCGCTCGCGTTCGGCCGCCTCCCGCGTCCGCAGCTCGGCGAGAAGGTCCGCGGGGATGGACCGGAGTTCGTCGACGACGAGCAGCCGCCTGCCGTCCGGCTCACGGAACTCGACCCGCCCACCGTCACGCCGCGGCTGCCAGCCGTCCGGCAACGGTACGAGAAAGCGGGGGTCGTCGCGGTAGTAGTGCCAACCCGCAGACGGCAACGCCCTGATCTCCGACGAGCCGCTCGCCGACGGGTTCGCGGGCGCTGCCGCAGCGGACTTGTCGCTCACGTCGCCGCGCAGCCCACCGTTCAGCACCGTCGCGGTCACCAGCACCACCAACAGCAGGCCGGTGGCCAGTGCGCCGATCAGCCAGGCCCGACGCGTACGCCCCGCCGTCGGTACGAGCACGTCGGCCGCACCCCGCGGCGCGGGCGGGCTGACCACGGCAGTGACCAACTCGGACACGATCTCCGGCCGGAGCACCGTACGGGTGTCGTCCGCCCCGGCCATCGAACCGTCGTCGTCGCCATCCCCCGCAGCGACCGGGCCGTCGACGTTGCCGCCCTCCGGAGCGTCCGGCTCGTCCAGGCTGGCGGCCTGGCGAAGCAGCCGCTCAGCCTCCTCGCCACTGATCCGCTGGTTCGGCTCCCGGCGCAGCAGCCCTTCGAGCAGTGGGGTCAGCTGACCGGCCCGCTGGGCTGGCGGCGGCGGCTCGGTCGCGAGCGCCGCCAGTGTGGCGATCGACGACGACCGCTGGTAGGGGGTGCGACCCTCGACCGCCGCGTAGAGGGTGGCGCCGAGCGACCAGAGGTCCGCGGCTGGGCCCACCGTACCGTCGGTGGCTCGCTCCGGGGCGAGGAACGCCGGCGAGCCGAGCACCATTCCGGTCTGGGTCATCCGCGGGTCGCCGGGGAGGGTTGCCAGGCCGAAGTCGGTCAACACCACCCTGCCGTCGTGGGCGAGCAGCACATTGGCCGGCTTGACGTCCCGATGCAGAACGCCGGCCCGGTGCGCGGCCCGCAACGCGGCCAGCACGCCCAACCCGATCCTCGCGGCACGAGACGCCGGCATCGGCCCCTCGGCCTTGAGTACCTCCTGCAGGGACCGGGACGGGACCAGTTCCATGACGATCCACGGGTCGTCGCCCGAGTGCAGCACGTCGAAGACCCGTACCACGTTGACGTGGCCCAGCCGGGCGACTGCCCGCGCCTCGCGCATGGACCGTTCCCGCATCTCCCGGCGCTCGCCGTCCGACAGACCGGGCGATGCCATCAACTCCTTGATGGCGACGTCCCGGTGGAGCATCTCGTCCCGGGCGAGCCACACGCGGCCCATCCCGCCCTGGCCGAGTGGACGGACCAGCCGGTAACGGTCGGCAATCAACTGTCGAGAGGCGTCAGGCACTCAGGGAAGATACCGGGCGGTGTTTACGCACCCAATCCGTACCGCAATCGAGAAGGCAACAGTTAGGTATGTCACAAATGTCGCGGGCGCGTGACCAAACATCCACCTCGAAACAATTCCACTATTGTCGCCAAGGGCGATGTTACCGACACGTATAAACGAATTCTCCGGCTGTCAATGCACACGGTTCGCCATCTTCCGACGGAATCGTGTGATCGACACGAGTACGGCGATATCGGGGCTCCCTGGAACGCGGACACCCCGATGACGCCGCCGACCCGGAGTCAGGCCGGGATGGTCACCTGCTCGTCGTCGGACCGACGCCGCTCCGACTCGTCGTCCTGCTCGTCGAGCATGGTGGCCTCGTCGAACGGGTCGTCGCCGCGCAGAACCCCGGCCGCCCGGTCCCGGTCGAACTCGCCGGTCCAGGTGCCCACCAGCACGGTCGCCACGGCGTTGCCGGCGAAGTTGGTCAGCGCCCGCGCCTCCGACATGAACCGGTCGATGCCGACGATCAGGCCGACGCCGTCGACGAGGTCGGGCCGGTGCGACTGAAGGCCGCCGGCCAGCGTCGCGATGCCGGCGCCGGTGACCCCCGCCGCGCCCTTCGACGCGATAATCATGAACAGCAGCAGCGAGATCTGCTCACCGATCGACAGCGGGTTGCCCAGCGCGTCGGCGATGAACAGCGACGCCATCGTCAGTTAGATGGCCGTGCCATCGAGGTTGAACGAGTACCCGGTCGGCACCGTGATGCCCACGACCGGCTTGCTCACGCCGAAGTGCTCCATCTTGGCGATCAGCCGGGGCAGCGCCGACTCCGACGACGACGTCGACAGGATCAGCAGGAACTCCCGACCCAGGTAGCGCAGCAGCGAGAAGATCGAGATCCGGGCCACGAACCAGAGCAGCGCGCCCAGGACGACCAGCACGAAGATCAGGCAGGTGGCCTAGAAGCCGAGCATGATCTGGGCGAGGCTCTTGAGGGCGTCCACACCTGTCGCGCCGACCACGGCGGCCATCGCGCCGAACGCGCCCACCGGGGCCAGCCACATGATCATGGCGAGGACCTTGAAGACGACCCGCTGGATGACGGCGATCACGCCGAGCACGGGCTCACCGCGCCGGCCCATCGCCTGCACGGCGAAGCCGACGAGCAGCGCGACCAGCAGCGTCTGGAGCACCTCCCCCTCGGTGAGCGCGGAGAACAGCGTCGTCGGGATGATCCCGAGGAGGAATTCCGTCGTACCGCCGGCCTGGTCTCCGGCCGCGGCCTTGCCGGCGCCCGCGAGGTCCTGCCCCAGGTCCAGGCCGGAGCCGGGGTGGATGAGGTTGCCGACGACCAGGCCGATGGCGAGCGCCACCGTCGACATGGTCAGGAAGTAGCCGAGGGCCAGGCCGCCGACCTTGCCCACCTTCGCCGCCTGCCGGACGGAACCGACGCCGAGCACGATGGTGCAGAAGATGACCGGGCTGATCATCATCTTGATCAGGTTGACGAAGCCCGTGCCGATCGGCTTGAGTTCCTTGCCGAAATCGGGAGCGACCAGGCCGACCACGATGCCGGCGAGCACGGCCACGATGACGGCCAGGTACAGGTAGCGGGTACGGTCCCGGCGGGCCGACGGCTCCGCCGTGGTGGTGGATGCGGTGGTGTCCATGTCGACAATGTGAAGCGCGTCTCACCCGTTGACAGCCTTGCGGTCATTCTGTTCACCGCGAAGACCTCAAGGAGGTGCTGGAGGTGGTCCGACGGCAGTGGAGCATCGCGGGCCAGCTCTTCGCCCTCCAGGCGGTGGTGGTCACGCTGCTCGTGCTGGCCGGCGCGGCGGGCGCCGTCTGGCTGGCCCGCACCGACTCCCGCCAGGCCGCGCAGGAGGAAGTGCTCGCGGTGGCGCAGACCGTGGCCAACTCCCCCGACGTCCACGCGGCCCTCACGACCGCCGACCCGGCCAGCATCCTTGCGCCGTACGCCGAGTCGACCCGACACGCCACGGGCACCGACTTCGTGGTCGTGATGGCCCCCGACCGCACCCGCTTCTCCCACCCCACCCGGGAGCGGATCGGCGAGCCGTTCGTCGGCGAGATCGGGCCCGCCCTGGCGGGCCATCCGTTCACCACCACGAACGTCGGGACGCTCGGCGAGTCGGTGCGTGCGGTCGTCCCGGTGTACGACGAGCAGCAGCGCATCGTCGGCCTGGTCTCGGTGGGCATCACCACCCGGGAGATCAACCGCAGGCTGCTGCGTCAGCTCCCCGTGCTGCTCGGGGTCGCGGCGCCGGCGCTCGCGCTCGCCGCGACCGGTTCGTGGCTGCTCAGCCGCCGCCTGCGCCGCCAGACCCACGGCCTCGGGCCGACGCAGATGACCCGGATGTACGAGTACTACGACGCGGTCCTGCACTCCGTGCGCGAGGGTCTCGTCGTGCTGACCACCGACCGGCGGGTGGCACTGATCAACGACGAGGGTCGGCGGCTGCTGGGTCTCGACGCGGATGAGCCGGTCACCGACCAGCCGGTGGCTGGCGTGGACCTGCCACCCGCGGTGGCCGAGCTGCTCGGCTCCGGCCGCGACGCCGTCGACGAACCCATGCTGGCCGGCGATCGGGTGCTGGTGGCCAACCAGCGGACCGCCCGCTTCGAGGGGGCGGCGCTCGGCACCGTGCTGACCCTGCGCGACCAGACCGACCTGCGAGCCCTGGCCAGCGAGCTGGACTCGGTCCGCGCGCTGACCGAGGCGTTACAGGCGCAGACCCACGAGTCGGCCAACCGTCTGCACACCGTGCTCACGCTCGTGGAGCTGGGCCGCGCCGACGAGGCGGTCCGGCTCGGCACCCGCGACCTGGCCCTCGCCCAGCAGCTGACCGACCGGGTGGTCGGCGCGGTCACCGAGCCGGCCCTCGCCGCGCTGCTGCTCGGCAAGTCCGCACAGGCCGGCGAGCGCGGTGTGGACCTGGTGGTC
This sequence comes from Micromonospora sp. DT4, assembly GCF_049841675.1. Taxonomy (NCBI): domain Bacteria; kingdom Bacillati; phylum Actinomycetota; class Actinomycetes; order Micromonosporales; family Micromonosporaceae; genus Micromonospora; species Micromonospora sp. DT4. The sequence goes on along the minus strand of NZ_JBNCKT010000029.1, from coordinate 7,909 downwards.
GAGCCGGACTGCCGCCTCGACGACAGTCCACTACCGACGAACGACCTGCTCACCGTCGTCGGCAACCTCGTCGACAACGCCCTGGAGGCGGTCGCCGGTACGCCCCCGCCGCGTACCGTGCGGGTCTTCGTCGGCGCTGTCGACGACGAGCTGGTGGTCCGGGTCGCCGACAGCGGACCCGGTCTGGCCGAGGACCGGGTGGCGGACGCGTTCCGGCGCGGCTGGTCGACCAAGAGCACGGGGCGAGGTCTCGGTCTGGCGCTGATCGGGCAGGTGGTCCGCCGCCACGGCGGCAGCGCCGAGGTGACCCGGTCGGACGACGGCGGCAGCCTGTTCACCGTCCGACTGCCGAGCATACGGTCATGACCGACATCCGGGTACTCGTCGTCGAGGACGAGCCGCTGCTGGCCGAGGCGCACGCCGCGTACACCGAGCGGGTCCCCGGTTTCGCGGTGGTCGGGGTGGCACACACCGCACGGGCGGCGATGGCGGCCCTGCGCGCCAACGACGGCGGCGACGTGGACCTCGTACTCTTGGATTTTCGGCTGCCCGACCTGCACGGCCTGGACGTCTGCCGGGCGCTGCGGGCTGCCGGCAGCAGCGTCGACGTGCTCGCGGTGACCTCTGCGCGGGACCTCGCGGTGGTGCGCACCGCGGTCTCCCTCGGGGTGACCCACTACCTGCTCAAGCCGTTCACGTTCACGGCGTTCCGCGACAAGCTGGAGCGCTACGCGGACTACCGCGCCCAGGCGCTCACCGAGGGTGAGGTGGCCGCCCAGCACGACGTGGACCGGATGTTCGCCACCCTGCGCGGCACCGCCGGGCACAGCCTGCCCAAGGGCCTCGACGCGCAGACCCTCACCCGGGTACGCGCGGCGCTGGCCACCGGCTCGGGCCCGGAGGCGGGGTTGTCGGCGACCGAGGTGAGCGCGGCGACCGGGACCTCCCGGGTGACCGCCCGTCGCTACCTGGAGTACCTGGTGACGATCGACCGCGCCGTCCGCACCCCCCGCTACGGCACCCCCGGCCGCCCCGAGGTCGAGTACCGCCCCCGGTGACTGCATCCTGACGTCATGCGTCCCGGGGTGGATGGTCGCGTGACCAACGGATGCCGTGGCCGGCGAACGCGGTGATCGACAGATCAGGCGATCTGACGCAAGTCGTCGCCGTAGTCAAAGATGATCCGCATCCGGGCGCCGAGCGCTCGTGCATATCGGCTCAGCGTCGCGACCTCATTGGCCTCCAGATCACCGTTCTCGATCTGGCTGACTCGGCCGGGCGTGACACCCGTCAACTCGGCCACCTGCCGCTGGGTCAGACCCAGCCGCTTCCGCTCTTCGGCAAGGTCGAACGCGCTAATCCACGCCTCGGTACGGGCACGTTCGGCGTCGAGCGCTTCATCGTCCCCGTCGTGCAGCTCGGCCCGGATGTCGTTCCAATCATGGAAGTCGCTCATCAACCCTCCCTCCGCTTCTTCTCGAAGGCAAGCCAGCCCTCGTACGCGATCTCGGCCAGCGGAATCGCCTTGGAGGGTGTCGACCAATGGACGCCCGAGGCCCGGCCCGGTCTCCGCGAGCAAGTCGATCGCCACGTTGACCGACCGATACGTCGCAGGCCTTTGCGGTGGTCAGCCACGACGAGCGGTTCCTCGCCGAGATCGGCGTGCAGCGGTGGCTGCGGCTGGCCGACGGCCAGCTACGCGAGATCGCGGCCCCTGACCGGGGTTGAGCCCGCCTCGACCGGGGCTCAGCCCCGTGGTGGGGGCCGCGCCTGAGGCCCGGGCCCCCGCCACCCGCACAGGCAGTGTGCGGGCGGGGGGGCCGAAGTGGGGGGGGGGGCGGGGGGGGGGGGGGGGGCGGGGCCCGCCCCCCCCCCCCACGGCCAGCTCAGCTCACGTTGGCCGGGCCGAGGACGCTCTTCAGGTCACCCATCAGCGCGGTGGTCGCCGCCACCCGGAACGGGCCCAGCCGCAGGGTGGTGGTACGCCCACCGTTGAGGAGCTTGACGTGCACCTCGGTGTCGCCCGGGTGCAGGACCAGGGTTTCCTTGAGCCGTTCCACAAGCGGCGGCGTGCAGCGGTGCACCGGGATGGTGAGGGTGACCGGCTTGTTCGTGGCGCTGGTGCTGACGTCCGGCATGGACATGTCCATCGCCATGATCCGTGGCGTGTCGTCGCGGCGGTCCACCCGGCCCTTGACCACCACGATGGCGTCCTCGGCGATGTACTGGCCGATCACCTCGTAGGTGTTGGGGAAGAACAGCGCCTCCACGCCACCGGCCAGGTCCTCCAGGGTGGCCGAAGCCCAGGCCCGCCCCTGCTTGGTGACCCGCCGCTGCACCCCGGAGAGGATGCCGGCGAGGGTGACGACCGCCCCGTCGGGCACCGCGCCGTCCTCGGCCAGGGAGGCGATCGTGGTGTCGGCCGCCGCGCCCAGGATGTGTTCCAGACCGAACAGCGGGTGGTCGGAGACGTACAACCCGAGCATCTCGCGCTCGAAGGCCAGCTTGTCGCGCTTCTCCCACTCGCTGTCACCGATGACCGGCATCACCGTCGTGCTGCCGGTGTCCGCGTCGCCGAAGCCGGCGCCGAACAGGTCGTACTGGCCGACGGCCTCCTTGCGCTTGACGTCGGCGTACGCGTCGATCGCGTCCGCGTGCACCGCGAGCAGGCCCTTGCGCGGGTGGTCGAGGGAGTCGAACGCACCCGCCTTGATCAGCGATTCGATCGTCTTCTTGTTGCAGACCACCGCGTCCACCTTGGACAGGAAGTCGTAGAAGTCGGCGTACTCGCCCTTCTCGTCCCGGCATCGCATGATCGAGGCGACCACGTTCGCGCCGACGTTGCGCACCGCCGCCAGGCCGAAGCGGATGTCCTTGCCGACCGGGGTGAACGGCCCGGCCGAGGTGTTCACGTCCGGCGGCAGCACCTGGATGCGCATCCGGCGGCACTCGGACAGGTAGAGCGCCATCTTGTCCTTGTCGTCACCGACGGACGTGAGCAGTCCGCCCATGTACTCGGCCGGGTAGTGCGCCTTGAGGTACGCCGTCCAGTAGGAGACCAGGCCGTACGCGGCGGAGTGCGCCTTGTTGAAGGCGTACCCGGCGAACGGCACCAGCACGTCCCACACGGCCTGGATCGCCTCGTCGGAGTAGCCGCGATCGCGGCAGCCGTCCCGGAAGGGGATGAACTCCTTGTCGAGGATCTCCTTCTTCTTCTTACCCATCGCCCGGCGCAGCAGGTCCGCCTGACCGAGGGTGTAGCCGGCGAGGATCTGCGCGGCGCGCTGCACCTGCTCCTGGTAGACGATCAGGCCGTGGGTGGGCGCCAGGATCTCGCGCAGCGGCTCCTCCAGCTCCGGGTGGATCGGGGTGATCTCCTGGAGGCCGTTCTTGCGCAGCGCGTAGTTGGTGTGCGAGTCGACGCCCATCGGGCCGGGCCGGTACAGCGCCAGGACGGCCGAGATGTCCTCGAAGTTGTCCGGCTTCATCAGCCGCAGCAGCGACCGCATCGGCCCACCGTCGAGCTGGAAGACGCCCAGCGTGTCACCGCGGGCCAGCAGCTCGTACGCGGCCTTGTCGTCGAGCGGCAGCGCCAGCAGGTCGAGCTTGAGGCCGTGGTTCAGCTCGATGTTCTTGACCGCGTCGTCGATGATCGTCAGGTTCCGCAGGCCGAGGAAGTCCATCTTCAGCAGCCCGAGCGACTCGCAGGTCGGGTAGTCGAACTGCGTGATGATCGCGCCGTCGGCGTCGCGGCGCGTCAACGGGATGTGCTCGATGATCGGCTCGGCCGACATGATGACGCCGGCGGCGTGCACACCGGTCTGGCGGATCAGCCCCTCGATGCCCTTGGCCGTGTCGATCACCTTGCGCACGTCCGGGTCGGAGTCGTACAGGCCGCGAATCTCGCCCGCCTCGGCGTAGCGGGGGTGCTTCGGGTCGAAGATGCCGGTCAGCGGGATGTCCTTGCCCATCACGGCCGGCGGCATCGCCTTGGTGATCCGGTCGCCGACCGCGTACGGGAAACCCAGCACCCGGGCCGAGTCCTTGATCGCGGCCTTCGCCTTGATCGTCCCGAAGGTCGCGATCTGGGCGACCTTGTCCTCACCCCACTTGTCGGTGACGTACTTGATCACCTCACCGCGCCGACGCTCGTCGAAGTCGATGTCGACATCCGGCATCGAGACACGCTCGGGGTTGAGGAACCGCTCGAAGATCAGGCCGTGCTGGATCGGGTCCAGGTCGGTGATGCCCAGCGCGTACGCCACGAGCGAGCCGGCGGCCGAGCCACGGCCCGGACCCACCGCGATGCCCTGGTTCTTCGCCCACTGGATGAAGTCGGCGACCACGAGGAAGTACGACGGGAAGCCCATCTGGTTGATGACGCCCAACTCGTACTCGGCCTGGACGACATGCCCCTCGGGGATGCCGTTCGGGTAGCGGCGGGCCAGGCCGGCGAACGTCTCCTTACGGAACCACGACTCCTCGGTCTCGCCCTCGGGCACCGGGAAGCGCGGCATCAGGTTGTGGAACTCGAACATGCCCTTCGGGTCGACCTTCTCGGCCACCAGCAGGGTGTTGCGGCAGCCCTGCTGCCACAGCTCGGACGAGTCGACCGCGCGCATCTGGTCGGCGCTCTTGACGAAGTAGCCGCCGCCCTCGAAGCGGAACCGGTTGGGGTCGTCGATGTTGCTGCCGGTCTGCACGCACAGCAGCACGTCGTGCGCGGTGGCCTGCGCCTCGTGCGTGTAGTGCGAGTCGTTGGTGACGACCGGAGGGATGTCCAGCTTGCGGGCGATCTCGGTGAGCCCCTCGCGGACCCGGCTCTCGATGGAGAGGCCGTGATCCATGATCTCCAGGAAGTAGTTGTCCTTGCCGAAGATGTCCTGGTAGCTCGCGGCGACCTTGAGCGCCTCGTCGAACTGCCCCAGCCGCAGCCGGGTCTGCACCGCGCCGGACGGGCAGCCCGTCGTGGCCATGATGCCCTCGGCGTGCTCGGCGATCAGCTCCATGTCCATCCGGGGCCACTTGACGTAGTGCCCCTCCATGGACGCCCGGGAGTTGAGGGTGAACAGGTTCTTCAGGCCCTGCGCGTTCTTCGCCCACATGGTCTTGTGGGTGATCGCGCCGTTACCCGAGATGTCGTCGCTCTTCTGCTCCGGCCGACCCCACTTGACCCGCGCCTTGTGATAGCGCGACTCCGGCGCCACGTACGCCTCGACGCCCAGGATCGGGGTGATCCCGGCCGCCATCGCCTGGTTGTAGAAGTCGTTCGCGCCGTGCATGTTGCCGTGGTCGGTGATCGCCACCGCCGGCATGCCCAGCCGGTTGGCCTCGGCGAACAGGTCCTTCAACCGGGCCGCTCCGTCGAGCATCGAGTACTCGGTGTGCACGTGCAGATGCGCGAACGAATCAGCCATGCGTGGCGCCCCCCGGCGGTGTGGATCTAGGTGGTCGGAGCCGACCGGCACCTACCCTACCGAGGTGATCTCGGCGGCTCCACCGTCCGCGCCGAGGGTGGTCCGCGTCTCGTCCGTTACCTGCCGTGACAACCTCAGCCAGGTCCGGCTGCACCATGCCGTCATCGGGAGCGGCCGTATCATCCGACGATACTCAGCGAGGAGGAGCCATGGACGATTGGGACATCTCAATCCATGCGGCGTATGCGGGCGGGCTCGCAGTGCGTGTGGAGGAACTACGACAACATTTTCCAGAGGCACTGGTGTCGTGTGACGTCGATGACAATTATCCCGGTCCCGATCTCATCTGCTGGAACGCACACCCGGAGCAGATCTGGGTGTGGATATTTGAGTCGAATGACGCCGAAGGAATACAGCGCGCGGAGGAGCGTCTAAATCAAGTCCTCGCTGCCCCTCATGATCTGACTACCATCGTGGACAAGCCAGTAATAGCCGGACCGAATGGCCTCTTCGAGCAAGACTGCGTCACGGCGTCCAGCTACATCGACGTTGATGGGCGAATTGAGGTCCGGGGCGGACCCGGGGACGGCATTCAGCTGTACCGGGCGTTCAGCATGGATGGAGAAGATGACATCATGCAACGAGTCGCAATCAACTTGACGCTCGGTGCTGCGCGTAAGGCGGACCGCGATTCCCGACAAGCGTTGGGCTTCCAGGGTGACGACAGCCCCAGTGTCGAGCGGCCAAACCCGCCTGCCGACAACTCCGAGGGCCGACCGTAGGAACCGACGGAAGAAGTTCGCCTCAACCCTGGTACACGTGCGTCCCGCTCGGACTACCGCTTGTGAGTATAGGTGTGGTTCTACAAGTGCCGAATCACGCGTCCAGGGATCCAACCTGACGAGATGCCGCCAGCGAGCCCGCCGGAGCGGTGCCCAGATTTGTACGAGAAACCAGCAGGGCCGACGGAATTCATATCCCGACGGCCCTGCTGCTGGATTGCGGCGAACTGGTAGCGCTTCTTCGGGTCGTAGGCACGCTGACCCACCTGCGTCAGTCCTGTGCTCTCCTGATAGCCCCCGACGAAGCCGCGAGGGTTGGGCCAGGTGGTGGCCGGGCCTCGCTCCGTGCCGAACGGCGTCTGCCGTCGCCGGGTGGCCGCCTGCGTGGCGTTACCCGATACCGCGATCTGGCCGGTGCCCTGGTGGTCGCCCGCGAGCCAGGTGATACCACCGCCCGTGGTGCGTTGGGCCACCACCTCGCCGAGGAACGAGTAGTACCGGGTGGCGGTCACTGCGGTGCTCGCCTTGTCGAACCGGATCTCGGTGGCTCCGAGGTGGAGGGTGGTTCCCTTAGTGTCGCGGGTCACCAGGCGTCCGCCGGCCGGGTCCGTCACGTAGTCGGTCCTGCCGGACGCGTCCGACACGCTGGCCAACTCACCGTCCGCCGTCCAGCTGAGGCTCTGCTGGCCATTCGGTCCTGGCCGCGATGTCATGTTTCCGGCGCTGTCGTAGTCGTACGTGGCGGTCGACGTTCCGGCGTTATCGGTCCGACTGGTCGACCAGACCGCGTGCGGCCGCCCCGATGTCGGTATCGGGGTGTCCCGCGCGCTGGACACCCCGACATCCAGGAAGTCGAGTCGATCAGAAGCCGGCGTGCTCTGCCGCCTTGGCGCGGCCTACGAACGCGGCCCAGGCCGCCGGGGAGAAGGTGAGCGCCGGCCCCTCGACGTCCTTGCTGTCCCGGACGGCCACGACACCGGCAAGGTTGTCAGCAACCTCCACGCAGTTGCCCTCATTGCCACTACGTGTGCTCTTGCGCCAGCGGGCACCGGTCAGATCACTCATCGTAGGTCTCCTTGATCACTGTGCTCACCAGATCCTCCGACGCGCGCTCGGGCAGGGCAAGATCCCAAAGCGCCTGCCAAACCTCAGAGTACGTCTGAACCTCGGCCGGACGATCGAGGTAGAGGCCACCGGTCAGCGACTCGCTGTAGACCGTGCTGGGTTCCGCCGGCCGGGTGCCGACTGCCGGAAAATCGAGCAGCACAAAGGCTCCGGCCACGGATGCCCGGTGCGGTCCGATCCCCAGCGGCAGCACCCGGACCGCGATGTTCGGAGCCTGGCAGGCGTTGACCAGGTAAGCAAGTTGCATCCGCCAAGCCTCGATGTCATCGATGGGTCGGCGGACCACGGCCTCGTCGACCACGACGTCGAGACGCGGGGCGGCAGGACTACGCCTGGTCAACAGCTTCTGCCGCTGCATCCGTAAGGCGACCTTCTGCGCCACCTCCTGCGGGGTACGCCCGGGTTTGGTCTCGAACACCGAGGCCATGTACTCCGGGGTCTGGAGGAGCCCGGGAATGAGGGTCGGCTCGTACTGGCGGATGGCGGAGGAGGCCGCCTCCAGGCCCACATATTGACCAGTAACCCAAAGGTGCCGTGGTTAGCCGGCTGCGTAGCGGACTTCTGGCTTGCCGAACAAGGCTTTCA
>NZ_JBNCKT010000028.1:0-54713 GCF_049841675.1 Micromonospora sp. DT4 | reverse complement strand
GAGCCAAACAAGCCCACTACGCCCGCCGCCTCACCCTCGAACTCCAGCCATGATCACGAAGTACGGCTGCCGTACTAGAGTCGATCAAGCACCCCGAGGCCGGAGGCAAGCACCGCCAGGCCGTAGGCAAGCGCCCGCGGGCCGAGGGCGAGCGGCCCCGAGGCCGAGAGCGGACGACGCGCCGCCGGACAGCGCGTATCCCGGACAGCGTCAGGCACCGCGGCCAGCCTCGTAGGGGCGGCCGCGCAGCCCGCCTGAGCGGCGGTACGAGACCGAGCCGCCGTTGACTGCCGCCGGCAGGTCCGCGGGCCGGTCGAGGCCCATGGCGGCTCGGCGTACCCCCTCGCGCTGGGCCGCCAGACGGCGCTGCGCCTCTCGGCGGGCCGCCGCGCGACGGGCCTGTTCGCGGCGGACCTCGGCCTGCCGGGCGGTCAGCCACGCCGCCTCCCGGGCCCGGGCCCGACGGCGGCGGCGACCGGCGAGGGCGCGCCCACGCAGGTGTACGACGTACAGGGCCAGCAACATGAAGGTGACCGAGAAGCCGATCCAGAAGCCGGGACTGACGAACAGCACACCGATCAACTCGACGACGTTGAGCAGCAGCAGCGCAGCGAGCACCCGGCGTCGGCGGTACACGGCGGGGGTGTGCTGCCGGCGCGGCGGACGACGACGGGGACGCTTCGGAGCCGGCGGCACGGCGCGCAGCCGGCCGGGACGGCGGGCCGCCGGAGGCGCGGAGACCGGCACGGCCAGCTTCCCCGTAGTCGCGTCCTCACTTAGGGTGACAACGAGGGAGCGTGGAGGGTGGACGGGCTGCCGTCCCGGCACAGTGCGACGCCGCCGACGGCGTTGGAGCACCCGCGCCGTCGACTGCGCCCGCTCCGCCACCAGCCGCTCGGTGGCGTCGTACCGGCGAACCAGCGCCGGAGCCAGGGCGAGCAGGCCGGCGGCGGCGAGGACGGCGAGGAGCACCGAGGTCGGCACCCTCACCCCTCCCCTCACCGAATTCGGAGCAACCGCTCCCCGACCGCAGGATCTTCCACCGATCGTGCCTGGGTGCGTAGATCGTCCGGGTGTTGAGCGCTTGCCGCAGCTTGCAGTTACTTGAGGTTACGGCGCACCGACCGCGATGCCACCGCGCCGCGCCGATCCCGTCCGTGGGACGGCTCACCGCGCGGCGGCGCGTACCCGGTGCCAGCGGGCCAGCAGACCGCCCTCGGCGGCGACCTCCTCGCTCGTCATCGCGTATCCGATGTGGTCCCGCCAGGCACCGTCGATGTGCATGTAGCGCACGTGGTACGACTCCTCGCGGAAGCCCAGCTTCTCCACCACCCGCCGCGACGGGCGGTTCTCCGGCCGGATGTTGACCTCGACGCGGTGCAGCCCGCCCGGGCCGAACGCGTGGTCGACCGCGAGCGCGAGCGCCGTCGGGATGACACCCTGGCCGGCGACCCGGGCGTCGACCCAGTAGCCGACATAACCGGAGCAGAACGCGCGGCGCACGATGCTACCGACGTTGAGGTGCCCGACCAGACGGTCGCGGTCAGCCTCCCGCAGGCAGACCGCGAACGGCATCCCCTCACCCTCGCGTGCCGAGCGCCGCTGGTCACGGTGCACCCACCGGAACACGGCCGGCGAGTTCAGCTCGTCCCAGCCGTCCGGCAGCGACGACTCCCAGGGAGCCAGCCAGGCCCGGTTGGCCCGACGCACCTCCGACCACGCCGCCGCGTCGGAGCGCCGGTAGGGGCGCAACAGCACCGGGCCGTCGACAAGCACCGCCGGCCATCCGGGCGCCCGGACTGGTCCGAAGAGACTCACCCGCACAGTCTCCCGCGCGGGACCGGTTCGCGCGCAAGAGGACCCACGACATCCCGCCGGCCAACGGAGCTCACCGGCGGCGGTCCAGCAGCAGCACGTCCACGGTGGAACCGGCGGCGGCGGTGGTGACCCGCTCGCCGAGCACCAGGAGCCCGTTCGCCTCGGCGAGGCCGGAGAGGGTGAAGGGACCCCCGCGCAGCGGCTGCACGGTGTAACCGCCGCCGCGTCGCTCGGCGACGTGCGCGGGCCGGAACTCGCGCAGCCCGCCGGGGGACGACACGGTCTCCAGCAGGTGCGCCCGAACGCTGGGACGGAACACCGGCTCGGCGCCGGCGAGCAGTTGGATGGCGGGGCGGGCCAGCACCTCGAAACCGATCAGCGCCGCGCCCGGGTCGCCGGGCAGGCAGACCACCGGCACCTCCTCGGCGCCGACGGTGCCGAACCCCAGGGCGGTGCCGGGATAGAGCGCCACATCGGTGAAGGTCACCGGTCCGGCCCGGCCACCCTCACGGCGGGACAGGATCCGCCGGACCATGTCGCCGGGGCCGGTGCCGGTGCCACCGGTGGTGATGATCAGGTCGGCGCGAAGGGTCTGGTCCTCCAGCAGCCCGCGCAGCCCCTCCGGGTCGTCGTCGCAGATGCCCACCCGGTACGCGAGCGCACCCACCTCGGCCGCGGCGGCGGTCAGCGCGTGCGAGTTCGCGTCCACCACCTGACCGGGCTGGCTGCCCCGGCCCACGTCGACCAGTTCGTCTCCGGTGGCCACGATGACCACCCGGGGACTCGGCCGGACCACGACGTGCCCGATGCCGGTGGCGGCGAACACCGCGACGAGGGCCGGGGAGACGTACGTGCCGGCACGGGCGAGCAGGGTGCCGGCGGGCAGTTCCTCACCGGCGCGGCGGACCCCGTACCCCCGTTTGGGGGTGCGGAAGATCTCGACGGCGGCCATGCCCTGGTCGGTCCACTCCACCGGGACCACGACGTCTGCGGCGACCGGCAGCGGCGCCCCGGCGGCCACCGAGAAGCACGAGCCCGGGGTGAGCCGTACCGGCCGCCAGCTCGCCGCGCCGAGGTCCCCGACCACGTTGAGCCGGATGGTCCGGCCGCCGGGCGTGCCGGAGGGGGCTGGGACGTAGCTCGGGCCCCGACCCCCTCCGGAAATGTCCTCCCAGCGGGCCGCGTACCCGTCCACGGCCGCCTGGTCGAAGGCCGGGAAGGCGTGCGGCGCGACGACGTCCTCGGCGAGGACATTGCCGTGCGCCTGGGTGAGGTCGAGGTCGAGTGGCGGCAGCGCTCGTAACCTGCGCAGCACGCTGCCCAGGTAGTCGGCGAGCGGCGTCAACTCGTTCGCGGCCGCCTCGGCGTCGGCCGTCGCTGTCATGTACCAGATCCGCCTGCCGCGTCGGCCTTGACGAACTCGGCCAGCCAGGAGCGGAACTCGCTGCCGAGGTCCTCGCGCTCGGCGGCGATCTGCACGACCGTCTGGAGGTAGCCCAGCGGCATACCGGTGTCGTAGCGGGTACCCCGGTAGACGATCGCGTGCACCGAGGTGCCCTCGGTGCGCAGCAACTCCATGGCGTCGGTCAGCTGGATCTCGCCACCACTGCCCGGCTTGGTCCGCCGGATCGCGTCGAAGATCGTGCCCGGCAGCACGTACCGACCCAGCACGGCGAGGTTGCTCGGCGCGTCCTCCGGCTGCGGCTTCTCCACCATGCCGGTCACCTTGACGACCTCGCCGATGTCGGTCAGGTCGGCCTCGGCCGGCTCGACCGAGGCGATGCCGTACCGCTTGGTGTCGGCCGGGTCGACCTCGAAGAACGCGAGCACCACGCCGCCGGTGCGGGCCTGCAACTCCAGCATGGCCGGCAGCAGCGGCTCGGACGGCTTCACGAACTCGTCGCCGAGCAGCACCGCGAAGGGCTGGTCGCCGACGTGCGACTCGGCGTACCCGACGGCGTGGCCCAGTCCGAGCTGCTCCGGCTGCCGAACGGTGTAGATCTCGGCCAGCTCAGTGGGCCGGCGCACGGCTGCCAGCCGCTCGGCGTCGCCCTTCTCCTCCAGCCTGGTCTCCAGGTCGGGGCGACGGTCGAAGTGGTCCACCATCGATGTCTTACCCCGACCGGTAATCAGCAACACGTCGCCGATGCCGGCCTGGGTGGCCTCCTCGACGATGTACTGCAGCACCGGCCGGTCGACGACCGGCAGCAGCTCCTTGGGAACCGCCTTGGTGGCCGGCAGGAAGCGGGTGGCCAGTCCGGCGGCCGGGATGACGGCCTTGACCGCCAGGGGACGGCCGGTTGCGGCGACCGTCGCTGAGAGGTTCGCTGAGTGCTCCGACATGCCGCGAGACTATCGGCCACGGCTCTGCCGCGGCGGGTGTGGCCCAGAAGACGCGCCGCCACCCGGCCCCGGTCGGGCCGCGTCCGGGCCGGCCCGCGCCGCGTCCGCCGGGCCGTCGGCCGGATCCGGCCGGGCGTGCGCGGGCCCCGACCGGTTCGAATCCGGTACGCCCACAGCCGACTCCGACCGGGCGTGGCCGCCCGGCTCCCGCGGGACCTGCACGGGCCGACCGGCCCTCGGCAGCCCGTCGGGTGGGCTGACCGCGCCGGCCGGCACCGCTATCTCCCGCGTCGGCACGTCGGGGCGGGCCTCGGCGACCCGGTAGGTGTCCCGCCCGGCGGCCTTGGCCACGTAGAGGGCGTCGTCGGCGGCCTCCAGCACCTCCCGCCCCGTGCTGCCGTGGTCGGGATAGACGGCGATGCCCACCGACACGGTGACCACGATCGGCCCCGCGTACGCCTCGACGGCGATCGGTGTCTCGCGTACCGCCGCTCCCAGCCGCTCCGCGACGATCGCCGCGCCCCGGGCGTCGGTCTCCGGTAGCAGCAGCACGAACTCCTCACCGCCCTGCCGGAACGCCAGGTCCACCTCCCGGATCTCTCCGCGTACCCGCCGGGCGAACTCCGCCAGCACGGTGTCCCCCGCCGCGTGCCCATACGTGTCGTTGACGTCCTTGAAGCGGTCCAGGTCGAGGGCGAGGACGCTGAGCATCCGGCCGAAGCGGCTGGCCCGCTCGACCTCCCGCCGGATCGACTCGCGCAGGTAGCGGTAGTTCCACAGGCCGGTGAGCGGGTCGGTCAGGGAGAGCCGCTGGGCCTCCTCGTGCACCCGCACGTTCTCCACCGCGACGGCCGCGTGCCCGGCGAAGGTCCGCAGGGTGACCAGGTCGTCGTCGTCGAACTCGTCCGCGCCCACCCGGTCGTAGAGCGCCAGCACCCCGAGCGCCGCCGCCGGAGCACCGGCCTCGTCGACGTTCCTCTCCTCGCCCGAGCTGGTGGGCCCGCCGCCCGGCACGGTCGTCGTGCCGCCGCCGGGCGCGGTCGTGCCTCCGGGCGTCGTCGCGCCGCCGGGCGTCGTCGCGCCTCCGGGCGTCGTCGCGCCGCCGGGCGTCGTCGCGCCTCCGGGCGTCGTCGCGCCTCCGGGCGTCGTCGCGCCTCCGGGCGTCGTCGCGCCGCCGGGCGTCGTCGCGCCTCCGGGCGTCGTCGTGCCGCCGCCGGGCGTCGTCGTGCCACCCGGGGCGGCGAAGGGGACCGCCACATAGGTGCGACAGCGCGGCTCGCCGGTCGGGGCCTCGGTCGGTTCCACCCGCCCCCGCTGCGGCTCGCCGGTCGCGGCCACCGCGCCGACCACGCCGACGCCGACCGGCACCCGCAGGGTCGGCGGACCGTCCGGGTCCGGTGCCGGCCAGCGCCCGTCCAGACCCTCGCTGCACTGCGCGACGAGCACCCCACCGGTCTCCACCAGCAGCACCGCGCCGGCCCGTGCGCCGGTGGCCGCGATGGCGCTGTGCAGGATCACCCGCAGGATGCGTTGCAGGTCGTGGGTGCTGGCCAGGGTGTCGCCGAGCACCGCGAGGTGCCCGCGTAGCTGGTCACGGCTGCTGGTCAGCGCCGCGACGTACGACCCGGTCTCGCGGGTCATCCGGTTGAACGCCGCCGCGAGCCGGCCCAACTCGTCGCGGCTGCGCACCGGCACCCGGGCGGTCAGGTCGCCGTGCGCCACCCGATCGACCGCACCGGCCAGCTCCACCAGGGGTCGGGTGGTCACCCGGGCGAGACGCCACGCCGTCAACACGGCGAGCAGCCCGGCGAGCAGGACCACGCCGGCCAGGGTGACGTGCAGCCCCGGGGGCCGCCCGCTCGGCACCGACAGCACCAGCGGCAGCGGCTGACCCGCAGACGGCCCGATCCGCCGCACGTACCGACCCTTGGTGGTCTCGGTGACCTGCTCCCCGGTGGTGTGGCCGGCGGCGGCCAGCACCGCGTCGCGTACCTCGCGGGACTCGGTGGTGTGGGTGAACCGGGCGGCGCTCGCGCCGCCGTCGAGCAGCGTGACCGCGACTCCGCTCACCGCCGCCAGCCGGGCGACGAAGGCCGGGTCGACCAGTTGCGCGGCGGCCACGCTGCCCAGCAGGGTGCCGGCCGGGTCCCGGCGGTCCACCCGGGCCGACAATGCGCGGACCGGGCCGGACGTCGCGGCGGCCGACTCTGAGCAGTCCCGCCAGGGTGTCGTGGGCGCGCCCGGCGAGGCGTACGTGACCCGCCCGCTGACGTCGCTGACCAGCACGGCCGCGGCCAACCCGCGGCCGACGAGCTGGCCGGCGACGACGGCCGGATCACCGGTGAGGGCGACCGCGTCGGCGGCGGCGCGCAGCTGCTGGCAGAGCGCGTCGACCGAGGTACGCACCGTGGACGCGGCAACGGCGAGCCGTTCGGTGGACCGGGTGCGGTCGACAGCGGTGACGGTGGAGGCGACGAAGAACGCCCCGAGCAGGACCGGGCCGAGCACCACCACGAGGAAGGCTGCCGTCAACCGCCCGCGTAGCGTCACTCGGTCCCCCCGGAAGTTCCGCCTCCGTTGCTTGCGATGCTGACACAGAGCAACCGTGGGAGTGGCGTTGCGTCAGGAGTGTTGCGTGCCAGATTTTTCTGATGAAGCGGAAGTGACCCGCGTGACCAAGCGGGACGCCCGCGTGCGGCTGCTCGCCGACCGTCGGGCCATGGACGGCGCGACGCGGGCCGAAGCGGCCGTACGCGTCCAGGCCGAGCTGGTCGCTCTGGTCCGCCGGCTGCGCCCGCGCCGGATGACGGCGTACGTGCCGGTCGGCTCCGAGCCGGGCGGCGCCGACCTCGCCGAGGTGTTGCGGAGGGCGTTACCGGCTGGCGCGGAGTTGCTCCTTCCGGTGCTCCGCGCGGATCTCGACCTGGACTGGGCGGTGTACGCCGGTCCGCACGCTCTGGCCGTGGCCGGCCGGGGCATCCGGGAGCCGATCGGCCCCCGCCTCGGTGTGCACGCGGTCTCCGGCGCGGAGCTGGTGGTCGTACCGGCACTGGCCGTCGATCACCGCGGCCGGCGGCTGGGCCGTGGCGGCGGCTCGTACGACCGGGCGCTGGCGCGGGTACCAGCGGCGAGCCTGACCGTGGTGCCCCTGCACGACGGCGAGCTGGTCGAGGCGCTGCCCGTGGAGCCGCACGACCGTCCGGTCCGCGCGGCCGTCACCCCCTCCGGCGGGATGCGTACGCTTGACGACGGCCTGGGTACCGCGCAGAGTGTCGCGCCCCACACGTCCGCTGGACGAACCCGGTCCGAATGACGCACCATTGGCACTCGAATACGTCGAGTGCCAACTGGCCGAGCCCAGACACCGGAGGAGAACGTGCCTACGTACCAGTACGCCTGCACCGCGTGCGGTCACCAGCTCGAGGCGGTGCAGTCCTTCTCTGACGAGCCGCTGACCGAGTGCCCGGCGTGTCAGGGGCGGCTGCGCAAGGTCTTCAACTCCGTCGGCATCGTCTTCAAGGGCTCGGGCTTCTACCGCACCGACTCCCGCGCGTCCGGCTCGGAGACGTCGGCCGGCGGCACCGCCAGCAAGCCGGCCAAGTCCGACTCGTCCTCGTCCTCGGGCGGGGATTCCGGCTCGTCGTCCTCGTCGTCGGGGTCGTCGTCCTCGTCCGGGTCCTCGTCGTCCGGGTCGTCCTCGTCGTCGTCCGGTGGGTCGAGCGGCGGCAAGGCGCCAGCGGCCAGCTCGACCTCCTGACGCTGCCGGGCCGCTTCCAAGCGGCGGGCAGCATGATCGACACCAGGTCGGCGACGTGGCGGCGTCCGCTCAGACGGATGCCGCCGTGTCGGCGATCCGCCACCGCCGTCGTCGCGTGCGGTGGGATGCGGTGGGACCCGCCCGGGCTCAGTCCCAGTGCGGGGGGCGTTGGGCGAGGAGCCAGTCGTCGTTGCCGCCGCTGCGCTCGCCCCAGCCGTAGTCCGTGTCGTCCGAGGTCTGCTCGGGCAGCACCACGAAGTCGTCGCTCAGGTCGACGGCGCGGTCGTCATCGCCGCGTACGCCCGCAGCGCCGGGGTCCTCGATGCTCACGAGCGGCAAGACTAGCGCAGGCCGCACACGCCGGGCCGCTCGCCGACGGTTGGGCACACCGGTCAGAAACGACCGGACCGCCGGCTCCGTTGGTAGCGTCGGTCGGCGTGACGACCCCCAGCGCTGGCAGCAGCCCGGACGACCACTGGCGCCGGCCCGAGACCGGCGACGGCCCAACGGCGGACCAACCCCTACCCGTCACACCACCCACCAGCGGGTACGCGGGGCCACCCCCGAGCGTGCCGCCCCCGGCCGGCTGGCGTCCCCCCGTACACCTGGAGCCGGCGCCGCCGCGACGGCTGCCACCTCAGGACATGGCCGCCCTGAACGCGGCCGAGCAGCGGTCGCAGCGGGTCACCTACGGCTTCGGGGCAGCCGCCGCCGTGGTGTCGGTGGCCCTCGTCTGCCTGCTGTGCTCGCGGCTCATCTTCTGACCGGCGAGCCGCGCTGTCGATCCCGCTCCGGTCAGAGGGTGGTGCCCCAGACGGCCTCGGCACCGGAGTGCCCGGTCAGGTAGACGTAGACCAGGGCGGCGACGGACAGCACGACGAGCGCCACCGCGAGGACCGGCGTCACCAGTGCCGGCAGCCGTGGCACCCGCGGGTGTCCGCTGGTCACCACGAGCAGCGCGATGGCCACGATCCCCAGGGGCACCACGATCCGGAACAGGATGTCGCCGTAGCGCGAGTGCTCGAAGATCTGATCGAGGATCTGGCCCTGGTAGCCGCGGGCGACCAGGGCGTCGGTGAACGCCTCACCGGACTCGACAGCCACGAACGCGGTCACCGGCGTCACCACGGCGAGGATCCCCAGCGCCCAGTCCAGTCGGTGCCGCCAGCGTGGCAGCCCCACGTACGCGATGGCCAGCACCGCCAGCAGTGGGACGAAGACGACCACCGCGTGCACGACGAAGACGTGTACCGGTAGACCCAGGATCTCCTCGAACATCGACACCCTCCAGGCGGATCACGGTCACGGGATCGACAGCGTACGTACGGACAACCGGTCGTCCCCGGGGTCTCGCCCTAAAGACACGCGGACGGCGGTGATCAGGTTCAGCGCCGCTGCGGCGAGATCGCCGACATCGACGGCGCGGTCGTCCGTCCGCGCCGGCCGGCACCAGCACGGTGGCCGTGGCACGCTTGGTCGGTGGACTCCGATGACCTAGGCCTCTTCGGTCCGGGTTCGGTCACGTGGAAGGTGCACGAGGAGCCGATCCTGATCGTCGCCGGCCTGCGCTCGCTCTACCTCCAGGCGTTGCACCCCCGCGCCATGGCCGGCGTCGTGCAGAACAGCAACTACCGCACCGACGCGTGGGGACGACTGGTCCGCACCGCCACCTACGTGGCGACCACCGTCTACGGCACCACGGCCGAGGCGGAGCAGGCCGGAGCGCGGCTGCGTCGGCTGCACGCCCGGTTGCGGGCCACCGACCAGGCCACCGGCGAGGAATTCCGGATCGACGACCCGGCCCTGCTGCGCTGGGTGCACGTCACCGAGGTCGAATCGTTCCTCAGCACCGCCCGTCGGGCGGGTCTGCCGCTCACCGATGACGAGGTCGACGGCTACTACACCGAGCAGCGTCGGTCGGCCGCACTCGTCGGGCTGGACCCGGCCACGGTGCCGGGCACCGCCGCCGAGGTCCGGGAGTACTACCGTGCCGTCCGGCCCGAGCTGCGGATGACGCGCGAAGCCGCCGAGACGGCGCTCTTCCTCACCGCCCCACCGCTGCCGTGGAAGCTCGGCCTGCCGGCCCGGCTGGGCCTCAGCCTGGGCCCGCCGCGCTGGGCGTACCTCGGAATCGCCGGCACCGCGTTCGCGCTGCTGCCCCCGTGGGCCCGGCGGATGTACGGCGGGTTGGGGCTGCCCACCACCGAATTGTCGGCCGACCTCACCGTACGCGCGCTGCGCCTGGCACTCGGCGCGGTGCCGCGCCGCTACCGGGAGGGGCCGCTCGTGCAGGCTGCCAAGGAACGGGCCGCGCGCCGCGCCGCGACCGCACTGGCCGGCTGACCAACCGGCGGCGGCCCGTTTCGGACACCGGCCGGGCGGTACGGGTCAGCCCTCGGCGGACCTCTCCACGGCAGCCCACGGCTCCTTGCCCGGCGTCTGCGCCCCGGTGGGGCAGTGCCGCCGGTAGTCGCACCAGCCGCAGCGCGGCCCGGGCGCCACGGGGAACGCCTCGTCGGGGTCACCGCCGTCGGCGACGACCCGCTCGGCGGCCATGATGTCGCGAGCCGTGTCCTCCGCGCGGGTCAACTGGCGGGCCAGCGACTCGACGGTGTGGTCGTGACCGGCGACCGTACCGGTCGGCAAGTGGTGCAACTCGACCCGACGACACGGCCGGCGGAACACCCGCTCGGCCGCGTACGCGTAGAGGGCCAGCGCCTGCGAGCCGCGGGCGTCGTCGGCGTCCAGCACGGTGCGGCCCGTCTTGTAGTCGACGATGACCAGCTCGGGACCCTCCGGCCCGGAGCGGGAGTCGATGCGGTCGGTGCGGCCGTTGAAGGCCAGTACGGCGGTCTTGACCGCCACCACCCGCTCGACACCGAGTGGGTCGGCCTCCGGTTCCAACGTCTCGACGTACGCCTCGAGCCAGCTCAGCGCCCGCCGGTAGGCGGCACGCTCCTGCTCGTCGTCGCGGTAGCCCTCACGGACCCAGGTGCCCTTGAGCAGGGTGGCCAGCGCCTCGGGGCGGCGTCGGTCGGCGGGCAACGCGTACCAGTTCTTCAGGGCGGTGTGCACGCTGGCGCCGAGCGAGTTGTGCGCCCAGGGCGGGCCCTTCGGCGGCGCGGGCCGGTCGACGTAGGAGTAGCGGTAGCGGCGGGGGCAGTCCGCGTACGCGCCGAGCTTGCTCGGGGTGCAGACGAACAGTCGTTCGGGCATCCCCTCGAAGCCGAGCTGCTCGGCGCCAGCAGAGCGCTGCTGAGGGGTCCGACCGCCCGCGGCGGGTCGTCCGGCTGAAGAGGCTCGTCGCACGCCTGCGATCCTGCCATCCGCCCCCGACATCCGGACTGTGCCGGTCAGGTCATGTTCACGTAGTGCGTGACGAAGGCGGCCACCGCGTCGGCGATGAGCTGGACGGCGATCGCGGCCAGGAGCAGGCCGGCGATCCGGGTCAGCACCTCGATGCCACCGGGACGCAGGATCCTGACGATGCCGCCGGAGAAGCGCAGCACGATCCACACTGCGACCATGACGGCGAGGATCGCCGCGGCGATGGCGGTGAAGTCGCCGAACCCGTCGGCCTGCTGGACGAAGAGCATCGTCGCCACGATGGCACCCGGTCCGGCCAGCAACGGGGTGCCCAGCGGCACCAACGCGATGTTCGAGGTGACCTGCTGGCTGGGGTCGTCGGCCTTGCCGGTCAGCAGTTCCAGGGCGACGAGTACGAGCAGCAACCCACCGGCGGCCTGCAACGCGGGCAGGTCGACGTGCAGGTAGTCGAGCAGTGTCTGCCCGGCCACCGCGAAGATCACGATGACGCCGAGAGCCAGTGCGACGGCCTGCCAGGCTGCCCGGTTGCGGTCCCGCGCGGTCAGCGGCCCGGTCAGTGCCAGGAAGATCGGCATCATGCCCGGCGGGTCGGTGATCACCAGCAGGGTCACGAAAACTTCGCCGAACAGCTTCAGATCCACGTGATCAACCTAGCCGCGCCGTGGTGGGCGAAATACGCGGATCAGCCCGAAGCGACCTCGGTCACCCCGGCGGCGACGATCCGCTCGTACGCCTCGACGCCGGTGGTGAACGCGCCGAGCTGGACGGTCTTGTGGGTGCCGTGGAAGTCGGAGGAGCCGGTGACCAGCAGGTCCAGCTCGGCAGCGAGCGAGCGTACGTGCGCCCGCTCGGCGGGGCTGTGGTCCTCGTGGTCGGCTTCCAGCCCGACCAGCCCGGCGGCGGCCAGCTCGGCGATCAACTCGTCGGGTACGACCCGGCCGCGTCGGGTGGCACGGGGATGGGCGAAGACCGGTACGCCCCCGGCGGCCCGGACCAGCCGGACCGCGCGGAAGACGTCGATGTCCTCCTTCGGCAGCCGGTACCGCTCGCCGAGCCAGTCCGGGCCGAACGCCGCACGGGTGTCGGCGACCAGGCCGGCGCGGATCAGCGCCTGCGCGATGTGTGGGCGACCCACCGTCCCGCCGGCCGCGCCGGCGAGGATGTCCGGCCAGCTCACGTCGATGCCGTCGGCGCGCAGCAGCGCCACGATGCGCTCGCCGCGCTCCTCGCGGGCGGCCCGCACCCGGGCCAGCTCGGCTACCAGCTCCGGGTGTTCCGGGTCGAACAGGTAGGCCAGCAGGTGCAGTGGCGTCGCCGGCTGCGTGCCCTCCCAACGGCAGGACAGTTCGGCGCCCCGGATCAGGAGCAGTCCGGGCGGCAGCGCCCGGACTGCCGGCGCCCAGCCCGCGGTGGTGTCGTGGTCGGTGATGGCCAGCACGTCCAGGCCCGCCTCGGCGCCGGCACGGACCAGTTCGGCCGGGGTCAGCGTGCCATCGCTGGCGGTCGAGTGGGTGTGCAGGTCGATCCGGGGCGCGGAGCCGGTACGCGAGGTCACCTCCCGACGCTACCGAGCGGACCCGAAGCGGACTCGCGTAGGTCGAAGAGGTCCCGTACCGCCGCCGGCAAATCGGCCAGCCGGGGGAAGCGGGCCAGCGACGGATCAGGTGCCGTTGACGAGAACCGGACGGTCATCGGGCTGGAGGCCGGCCACGGGCACCGGCTCGGCCTGTTCGCCGGCACGTACCCGCTTGACGTCGACCCGGACCAGCCGACCGGAGCTGTCGAGGTAGGAGACGTCCGACTCGCCCGTCCAGGCGATCGCGCCGCTCACCGCCGGGCCGGCCGGTACGGCGTTCAGCGTCGTCCCGAGCTGCTGCAGGTCGACCAGGAGGGACCGGTCGGTCACGCCGACCTTTCCGTTGACCAGCAGCCACCGTGCGTCGTGGGACATCCCGCCGGCGCCGTCCGAGCTCAACTGCGTGCCGCAGGTGCGTACCGCTTTCAGAGCCCGCTTCGGATCGAGCAACGCCAGGCAGGTTCCGTCCGAGGAATTCCCGGCCACCTGACCGACCAGCCGCCCGTCGGGCAGCGCGCCATAGACGTTCAGGGTGTCCTGCTCGGGCACCGCCGTCAGCTTCTCCGCGCCGGGCCGCCACAGGGCGTGGCCCGGTCGGTCCGGGTCGAGCCGGACCAGCACGCTGTTGCCGACGAACCGGACGGGCTGCGCCCCGTCCGGGACCGGGATGCGCACCGTGCCGATGAGCTGGGTGCCGACGACTCCCGCCACGAACAGGTCCCCGCCGTCCCGCCAGGCGACCTGGGTGGCGTCGGGCGCGAGGACGATCTGGCCCGCGCCGGCCAGCAGGACCTGCACCAGGCCGTCGTCCTGGGCGACCCAGAGGGCGCGTCCGGCCGCGGTGGGCGCACCGACCACCAGGAGACCTCCGCCATCGGGCAGCCGGTGGGCGCGTTCGGCAGAGCCGATGCCGGGAAGCGGCAGCCGCTTGCCGTCGGCGTCGATCAGGGTGCCGGCGAGGATCAGGCCGGCGGGCGCTCCCGGCGGGGGCGGGGGCGGGGCGATGCTGACCGAGGCGAGCGGCCGAGCCGACAGATCCGGGTCGCCGATCACGACGATGGGCGGCCCCTGTCGGCCGGAGCCGTCGGCGAGCTGTGTCATGCCGGCGCCGATCAGCACGGCGGTGGCCACCCCGAGCGCGACGCCCGCTCCGGCACGCCGCCGCCGGATCCGGTTGGCACGACGGATGGCCTGACCGGCCAGGTCGGCGGTCAGTGGACGGGTGACGGCGACCTGGTGCGAGAGGGTCTCCCGCACCGCACCTTCGAGCTGGTCACGTCGCACCTGGTTAGGACGCTGCGGACCGCCCGTCAGGTTGTCGGGTCGCTGTGGAAATGCGCTCACTGCTGATCTCCGGGGCCGGTGCCGACAGGCACGGCCGCCGAAGCGGTGGGCAGTTCGACCGCCGGGGCGATCGGATGGGGCGCGGGCGGGCGGGGCGCAACCGGCCTGGGCTCGGCCCGAGCGGTGCTGGGACGCGGCGTCGCCGCGGAGAGGGACCCCGAAATCCCCGAAATCCCTCCGACCGAGCCGGACCGGGCAGCCCCGACACCCGGGCCGGATTGGGCAGCCCCGACACCGGGGCGGGGCCGGACAGCAGCCGCGCCCCGGCCGGGCCGGGGGTTAGCGGCCTTCTCGGCGGATCGGGGCGCAGCGGTGAGATCCGGGGTGTCGGTGCCCATACGCCGACGCAGGGTGGCCAGCGCCCGGGATGCCTGGCTCTTCACCGTCCCGGGCGAAATGTCGAGCAATGCGGCCGTCTGTGCTTCCGACATATCCTCGTAGTAGCGCAGGACGAGCACCGCCCGCTGCCGGCTGGGCAGCTCCTTGAGGTGCCGCCAGAGCACGTCCCGGTCGAGCTGCCGCTCGATCTCGTCGACGCCGGGGCGTTCGGGCAGCACCTCGGTGGGGCGCTCACCGTGCCAGCGCCGCCGCCACCAACTCGTCGAGGTGTTGACCATTACACGCCGGGCGTACGGCTCGACCGCCTCGATCCCGCCGAGCCGCTTCCAGGCGAGGTAGGTGTTCGTCAGCGCTGTCTGGAGCAGGTCCTCAGCTGTCGCCCAGTCGCCGGCGAGCAGATAGGCGGTGCGGAGCAGGGCGGCGGAGCGAGCCGCGACGAACTCGCGAAACTCCTCCTCCAACGGGTCCCTGCTCGCCACCACACACCTCCGCACCAAAACCGTCCTGGCAGAGTGCCACGTCAGAGGCGTTCCGGTCCCTGACGGAAGGTGCGCACTTGCTCCGATGTTCGGACGAAAACGTTCACGCCCCGTCGTCGGCCTTGGCCTCGTCGGCCTCCTTGCCCAACCGCGCCTCGACGGCCTGCGGCTCGTACATCTCTTCGACGACGCGTAGGTAGAGCTCGTTGGGGTTCGGCAGGTTCTTGATCTCCCGCAGTGCCTGCTCCTGGCCGGCGGACTCCAGCACGAAGGTGCCGTAGTTGAGCGCCCGACCCGTCGGCGTCTGCTCGTACTTCATGTCGGTGACCCGGACCAGCGGCATCATGGCGACCTTGCGGGTGACGATGCCGTTGACCACCATGACCCGCTTGTTGGTCAGGATGAACCGGTCATACCACCAGTCCGCGACCTTCCACGCCACCCAGCCCATGACGGCGAACCAGAGCAGCACCGCGATGGTCGTCAGCGCGCCGACGTTGTTGCCGGCGAGGAAGCCCGACAGGTAGCCGAGCACGAAGGTCGCCGCGATGCCGATCAGGAGCGGGTTGGTGAGGTGGATCCAGTGCCGCTTCCACTCGCCCCGGTAGCGCTCGGTGGGGAAGAGGTAGCGGGCGACCAGCGAGCTGGGCTCGTCCTCCAACGGAAGAACCCGTCGAGGTGTCGACCCCATGGCGTCGGCGCGCAGCCCCGCCAGCTCGTCCTCGGAGATCTGGGGTGGCTGGTTGGCGGCGTCGGGATCACGGAGCCAGGCCCGGCCGGACCGCCCTTCGCCGGCATAGCCGGGCCCGTCGCCGTAGCCGACGTCGTCCGACAGGGATGGCCCGTCGGACAGGCCGGGGCCGGCACCGTAGCCCGGGCCGTCATCGGGCCCGATCCGCGGGATCGGCTCGGTGTCGCGCTCGCGACGTTCCCGGTCGGGGTCGTCCGGGTCGAAGGGTGGACCGGAGGGGCTGCCCATCGACGGCTAGGCGACGAGGCTGGTGAAGAAGTCGCCGAATCCCTGGGCAATGTCCATGATCCCTCCGCCCAGCGACTTGAACACATCAGCCGCAGAGTTCGGCCGATAGGCGACGAAGAAGATCAAGAATGCGATTCCGGCCCAGGTGAGGACCTTCTTGACCATGGCGGGCCATCCTCTCGCGCGGCGCCGGGTCCCATTACCGCAGCGGCACCCAGAGTATCAGTGTGATGTCGTACAGTGAATATCTGCGTCCGTTCTCCGTCAACCCGGAAGAGTTGTCAAGCTCTCCCGGACAGGTACGGAGACGGTGCGCCGTACACGAGTTCGGGCGGAGTCCACTCGGTCAGGTCGTGCAACACGACGTCTTCCGCGAGCAGGTGACCCGCACTCGCCGGCCAGGCTATCGCATGTAGCCACATTCCCCGAGCCTCGCCGGCGTACGCGCTTCGATCCGTCGGAGAATTCACCAACCACAGTGGAGTCGGATGCCCGCCGACCTTGATCCTGGCCTGCCCCACGTGCTCGGGATGCCCGGGGCCGGGGTCGGTCAGCGCGTCGACGAGTTCCGGCCCGGGGTCGGGGCCGGCCAGGCCGGCGAGTCGCGTGCCCAGGCCGACGCCCGGCTCCTCGGCGACGAAGATCAGGTCCGCCGGACCGTCGTCCAGCGGCGCCGGCCCCGCGCAGGCCACCGCCGTCGCCCGCACTCCGGTGCGATCGTCCCCGGCGTACGCCACGCCGGTGAGGGTCCAGCCCGGCGGCAGCGGCCACGGGCACCACAGTGGCGTCCCCGGTGGACCGGGAGCCGCGGCGATCCGCTCCACCACGCTCGCGACGATCTCCGCGCCGATGTGTTCGGGCACGTGCAGCGGCGGCACTGGTCCGCAGCGCAGGCACCTCGACTCGGTGTGCATCAGATCCGGCGCCCGTACCGGGCCCCCGCATCTCGGACAACTCACCGCGACACTCACATCCCCACCGTCACCCCGCATCGCCGGCACGTCAAGCCGGAACGCCGATCGCGTCGGTGGGCGATGGTCAGTCCGGGGGCGGACCGGCGTGCGTACGAATCCACGCGTGCATGGCGATGCCGCTGGCCACGCCGGCGTTGATGGACCTGGTGGAGCCGTACTGGGCGATGGAGTGGAGGCGGGTGCAGGCGGCACGCGCGGGCGCGGACAGGCCCGGCCCCTCCTGACCGAACAGCAGCACGCACTCGCGCGGCAGGACGGCGGTCTCGATCGGCCGGGAGCCCGGCAGGTTGTCGATGCCGAGCACGGGCAGCCGCCGCCCGGCCGCCCAGTCGACGAACTCCTCGATCGTCTCGTGGTGCCGGACGTGCTGGTAGCGGTCGGTCACCATCGCGCCGCGTCGGTTCCACCGCCGCCGACCGACGATGTGTACCTCGGCGGCGTTGAACGCGTTGGCGTTGCGGACCACCGTGCCGATGTTGAAGTCGTGCTGCCAGTTCTCGATGGCGACGTGGAAGCCGTGCCGACGGCGGTCCAGGTCGGCGACGATCGCCTCGTGTCGCCAGTAACGGTAGCGGTCGACGACGTTGCGCCGGTCGCCCTCGGCCAGCAACTGCGGGTCGTAGCGCGGGTCCTCGGGCAGGTCCCCCGGCCAGGGGCCCACACCCACCTCAAGCTGGTCGTCGGTCACGGTCATCAGAGAGTACGGCCACCCCGGCGCCCCCGCGATCTCAGCCCAGGCCGAGCGCGTCACCGAGCCGGTCCAGGAAGCGCCGGTCCGCAGGGCTGGCCGGACGTCCGTCGGGGCCGGGCACCGCCCGGCAGACGCGCGCCGCGACCGACTGCACCCACTGGCGGTACGCCGCCGAATCGGCCGGATCGGCGCGCCGACGCAGCACCCGGGCCGCCGCCCGACAGGCGGCCAGCAGGTCCACCAGATCGGTGAGCCGCGCGGCGGGAGCGGGCGCGCCGTCGTGGCGGGCGTAGATCGCGGCGACCACGGCACGGACCAGATCACTGTCGAACCCACGGCCGGCGGCCACCGCGTCCAGGCCGGCCAGGCCGGCCATCACCCCGCGCTCGGGGCGGCCGGCGCCGGGCGCGGCGGCGGCCACGAGCACCCGAGCGGGCAGACTGATGAGCAGATCCCACTCGGCGGTGGAGTAGACGGCGGTGGTCAAGGGTGCGGCGCGGCGGCCGGCAGAGGGCGGCTCTCCGGCGACGGAGTGGCTCATCGGAACCTCCGGCGTCAGCATAAGCCCCGAAACGGGAACAGGGCCGCCACCGGCAGAACCTGCTGCCCGATGGTGCCCTGTTCCGGCGGCGTCCGGCCCGCCGGGCGCGTTCAGCGCGGCGTGGGGAAGCTGGGCCGCTCCGGGTCCACCCCGTCCGGCGCGGCGCTGGCCGCGTACTCCTTCTTGGGGACCATGACCCGGCGGCGGAAGACGCAGACCATGGTCCCGTCCTGGTTGTAGCCCCGGGTCTGGACCGAGACCACGCCCCGGTCGGGCTTGGAGCCGGACTCCCGCTTGTCCAGCACCGTCGTCTCGCCGTAGATGGTGTCGCCGTGGAAGGTGGGCGCCACGTGCCGCAGCGACTCGACCTCCAGGTTGGCGATGGCCTTGCCGCTGACATCGGGCACCGACATGCCGAGCAGCAGGGAGTAGATGTAGTTGCCGACCACGACATTGCGCTTGAACTGGCTGGACGTCGCGGCGTAGTGCGCGTCCATGTGCAGCGGGTGGTGGTTCATGGTGAGCAGGCAGAAGAGGTGGTCGTCGTACTCGGTGACGGTCTTGCCCGGCCAGTGCCGGTAGACCGCTCCGACCTCGAACTCCTCGTAGTAGCGGCCAAACTGCATGCTGGTCCCCTTCGACGGGCGGCGATGGAGTTCGGCACAGCATGCCTTACCGGTGGTTAAGGCGACGGTCGGGGCGGGACCTCGGCGGAAAAGTCACACCGGTCACTCACCAGGGGGCAGACGCAATGAGCGGCGGGGCCCTCCCCGGCACCCGCCGCCCACGCTCTGATGTGAGGAATTCTGCCCTACGGTGCCGTAACTTCGACAGAGACCGCGGTCACGTTTACCTTTTTGTAACACTACCCTCCGTGATGATGGCGAGGTTGATCAGCGATCTCCGCAGGCCGGATACCCCCTTGTCAGGGCTCAAGTTACCGATTCGTAGCGCTCGATCGGGTGGATCTCCCTGGAAACGCTCCCATTACCGCAGGTCACGCAAGTGCGTCGTGCACTTGCGTTCCGCACGACGAGATGAACTGATGCGGCTCGATGGTCGCCGCAGCCCCGGCAGCACCGCGCACGTTTCGTGCACGACGACCCGGGAATTCGATCCGGTCAGCCCTGGTTCTACGGGACGCAGACAACCCGCGGTGATCGGAGATTGCAATGGCAACCGTTGAGCTGACCTCGGCGAACTTCGACGAGGTGACCGGCAGCGACGGCATTGTCCTGGTCGACTTCTGGGCCGACTGGTGTGGTCCGTGCAAGCGGTTCGCCCCGGTCTACGAGCGCTCCTCGGAGAAGCACCAGAACATCGTCTTCGGCAAGGTCGACACCGAGGCCCAGCAGGAGCTGGGCGCGAAGTTCGACATCCGGTCGATCCCGACGATCATGGCGATCCGCGACGGCGTCATCGTCTTCGCCCAGCCGGGCGCCCTTCCCGAGTCCGCCCTGGAGAACCTGATCGAGCAGGTCGAGGCGCTGGACATGGACGACGTCCGCAAGCAGCTGGCCGAGCACAACCACTGAGCCGTCCGCGCGACGGCACGCGAAGGCCGGACCCGGTGCGGGTCCGGCCTTTCGTCGTACCTCGGCATTTGTCCATGATCACCGACCTGGCCAGGCGGAACTGACCGTCGGAGGGACCCGAGACGGCCGGTAGACCCCGTATCGTCACGACCCGATGGAGACCCTGACCACCCGCGGGCGCGTGAGCCGGCTGGGCGCGACCGCCCTCGTTCTCGCCCTGCTGCTGCTCGGCACCTTCTGGGGCAGCGACGACGACTTCCCGTTCGGCCCGTTCCGGATGTACGCCACCTCGAACCCGCCGAACGCCCCCGCCCCGGACACCCGGGTGGAGGGGGTGAGCAGCACCGGAGCCGTGGTCGACCTCGACCAGGACGCGACCGGCATCCGCCGCGCCGAGATCGAGGGCCAGCAGGACCGGTACGCCGCCGACCCGACGCTGCTCGCCGAGGTCGCCGACGCGTACGCCGAACGCCATCCGGACGCCGCCGCGCTGGTCGAGGTACGCATCGTCATCCGCTGGCACGGCATCCGCGCGGGCCGGCCCACCGGGCAGCACACCGACGAGACCGTGGTCCGCTGGCAGGTCTCCCGATGACCCGCTGGCTGACCGAGGCGGTGCCACGCGGCCGGATCGCCGCGTTCCGGACCGTGATCTACCTCTTCGTCGCCGCCGACCTGGTGGTCTTCACCCCGTGGGTACGCACCAGAGCCAGCGTGCCCGGCGAGCTGTACCAGCCACTGCTGGTCGGCCGGCTGCTCCCGCTACCGACGCCGACGCCGACAGTGGTGGCGGTGATCTTCTGGGTGCTCCTGCTCGCCGCAGTGCTCGCCGCGTCCGGCCGGGCGCCCCGGCTGCTCGGCTGGACGGTCTGCGCCCTGTACCTCGAGTGGATGATCATCGCGATGAGCTACGGAAAGGTCGACCACGACCGGTTCGGCCTGCTCGTCGCGCTGGCCGTGCTGCCCACCGCCGGCCGGGCCCGCCACGGCGACACCACCCGCACGGAGGCCGGCGGCTGGGCCCTGCGCGTCACCCAGATCGCGGTGATCTGCACGTACTTCCTGGCCGCCTTCGCCAAGCTGCGCTTCGGCGGCCTGGACTGGCTGACCGGCTCGGTGCTGGCCCGGGCCATCATCCGACGC
Source organism: Micromonospora sp. DT4 (assembly GCF_049841675.1). Taxonomy (NCBI): domain Bacteria; kingdom Bacillati; phylum Actinomycetota; class Actinomycetes; order Micromonosporales; family Micromonosporaceae; genus Micromonospora; species Micromonospora sp. DT4. The sequence goes on along the minus strand of NZ_JBNCKT010000028.1, from coordinate 33,867 downwards.
GGCACCGACCTGGCCGACCTCGTCGCGCAGGTGCCGTACCTGCTGATCGTCGCCCAGTTCGGCATCGTGGCCTTCGAACTGCTCAGCCCCGTGGTGTTCCTGCTGCCGGCCCGCTGGCGACTGGCCATGGTCGGCTTCTTCTACTCGTTCCACGTGGTGACCATCGCGACCATCACGATCTCGTTCGCACCACACCTGGCCGCGATGACCAGCTTCCTGCCCCTGGAACGGGTACGCCCGCTGGGGTGGGCACGCCGGCTCGCCGGCCGCGACCCGGTGGACGTCGACACGGCGTCCGCGCCACCTGCCCAGTCCAGCCCCGGCGATCAGGCCCCGGTGGTCGGGCGCCCAGCCGGGCCGTAGAGCCGTTCCCGCGCCTCCTGGGGGAGTGAACAGGCCGCCGTACCGCCCGGCAGGCGGTGCCGGTTACGGGCCACCCAGCGGTACACCGGCCAGGCCACGACGCGTACCGGCGGGAACCGCAGGCCCGCGCCGGCCACCCGCCACACCGGCCCACTGCCGGCGAGCAGCGTCGCGATGGCGTCCGGGCCGGCGGCGCGTACGCCGTCCGCCCCCACCCACTGCACGGCCTCCTCGCACTCGGTCACGGTGAGGCCGAGCGCGTCCAGGTCGGTGAACTGCCAGGGCACCACCCGCGCGCCGGTGGGGATTCGGCGGGCGATGAAATCAGCGCACTGCGTGCAGAACGCGCAGTCCCCGTCGTAGACGAAGGTCGACGTCTCCATGGCTCCATCCTCCCCCGCAGCAGCACCGGAACGGCCACCGGTGTACGGCGGGTCACTTGCGCGGACCTCGTACACGTGTTCGAATAGTGGCCATGCGCTGGGACAACCTCACCGCTCCCCCGGTTGAGGGAGACCCCGAGCGGGCAGCGCCAGCGACGCCACCCCTGCCGCTGGCGCTGCCCGGCGCCATCCTCCGCACCTTCGACACCCCCGAGTTCGCCGGGATGACGTTCCACGAGGTGCAGGCCAAGTCCATCCTCCCCGCTGGCCCCGAGCAGCCTTCCGGCTCGACGACTGACTGACAGCAGTGGATTGCCGGCCTCGGGTTCCGGGGCCGGCGATCCACGCCGTATCCCGCGCGCTTCGCGAACCGCGAACCGCGACCGGGGCTGCGGGCTGGCGGCGCTACAGTCGGCGGGTGCGTACCGCTCAGCAGATCCTCGCCGACTCCGCCGTGATCGCCGTCGTTGGCGCGTCCCGCGACCCGTTGAAGGCCGCACACCGCGTGCCGTTGCAGATGCAGCGGTACGGCTGGCGCATCATCCCGGTCAACCCGACCGTCGACGAACTCTTCGGCGAGCGGGCGTACGCGACGCTGGCGGACATCCCGCACCCGGTCGACCTGGTGGACGTGTTCCGGCCGGCCGCGGACGCCGTGCAGGTGGCCCGGGACGCGGCGGCGATCGGCGCGCCGGCGGTCTGGCTGCAACTGGGCATCGTCTCGGCCGAGGCGCGGCGGATCGCCGAGGAGGCCGGGATGGAGTACGTCGAGGACCGCTGCCTGATCATCGAACGCGCCGCCGGAGACCTGACCCGGCTCCGCTGATCCCCACCCCGCGATCTCGGAAGGTCAGAGCTTGTACTCCTTGAGCAGTCCTCGGCTGATGATGGTCTTCTGGATCTCCGAGGTGCCCTCGCCGATCAGCAGGAACGGGGCCTCTCGCATCAGCCGCTCGATCTCGTACTCCTTGGAGTAGCCGTAGCCGCCGTGGATGCGGAACGCCTCCTGGACGACCTCGGTGCAGTACTCGGAGGCGAGCAGCTTCGCCATCCCGGCCTCGACGTCGTTGCGCTGCCCGGCGTCCTTGAGACGGGCGGCGTTGACCATGAGGGCGTGCGCCGCCTCGATCTTCGTGCCCATCTCGGCGAGCTTGAAGGCGATCGCCTGGTGCCGGGCGAGTGGCTGCCCGAAGGTCTTGCGCTGCTGGGCGTAGCTGACCGCCAACTCGAAGGCGCGCAGGGAGATGCCGCAGGCGCGGGCGGCCACGTTGACCCGGCCGACCTCGATGCCGTCCATCATCTGGTAGAAGCCGCGGCCGACCTGGTCGGCGCCGCCGAGGATCGCGCTGTCGGGCACGGTCACGCCGTCGAGCACCATCTCGGTGGTCTCGACGCCCTTGTAGCCCATCTTCTCGATCCGGCCGGGGATGGTGAGGCCCGGGGCGGTCTCGCCGAAGCCCGGCTCCTTCTCGAGCAGGAACGTGCTCATGTTGCCGTAGACCGACTCGGCGCCGGTGTCGGTCTTGACCAGAGTGGCGACCACCGAGGAGTACGCCCCGTTGGTCAGCCACATCTTCTGCCCGTTGAGGACATAGGTGTCGCCGTCGCGGACCGCCCTGGACTTGATCGCCGAGACGTCGGAGCCGGTCTCCGGCTCGGACATCGAGAACGCGCCGCGCATCTCGCCCGTCGCCATCTTCGGCAGCAGGCGGGCCTTCTGTTCGGCAGAGCCGTGCTGGGAGATCAGGTAAGCCACGATGAAGTGGGTGTTGACGATGCCGGAGATCGACATCCAGCCTCGGGACAACTGCTCCACCACGAGGGCGTACGTGAGCAGCGACTCGCCGAGGCCGCCGTACTCCTCGTCGATGGTGAGGCCGAACAGCCCCATCTCGCGCATCCCGTCGAGGATGTCGGTGGGGTACTCGTCGGCGTGCTCGAGCCGCTGGGCGTGCGGGATGATCTCCTTGTCGGCGAACTCCCGGACGGTCTCCAGGATCGACCGCTGCACATCAGTGAGGCCGGGCGTCTGGGCGAGTCGGGCCATCTCAGCCTCCGGGGATCAGCGCACTACTCGTGGGTAACTAAACGCTCGGTCAGTATCGGCCCCACGGCCGACCAGGCCAAGGTGACCAGTCCACACAACCCTTGTGAAAAGGCTCACCGCTACGGGTACCGTCCGGCAAGGAGGACTTTTCCGGCACCGACAGGAGGAGGACAGCCGTGAGCTACCCGCCGCCGTCGGGCCCGCCGGGAGACGAGCCGCCACCGTCGCCGTACGAGCCACCCCGGGACCAGTCACCGTATGCGCCGCCGCCGGCCGGCCAGCCGCCGTACGCGCCGCCGCCGGACCAGTCGTCCTTCGGACCGCCGGAACGCTCGCCGTACGGGCCACCCGCCGACGACCCGTCGCCCTACGAGCAGCAGGGGCCGCACCAACCGGCGCACTGGAGCCAGCAGCCGCCGTACCCTCCGCAGGGCCCCTACGGCCAGTACGGCCCGCCGCCGTCCGGGCCCGGCCGGCCCACCAACATCCTGGCGATCCTCTCGCTGGTGTTCGCCTTCGTGTTTCCCCCGGCCGGCGCCGTCCTCGGCCACCTGGCCAAGCGGCAGATCCGCACCAGCGGCGAGGAGGGTGACCAGCTCGCCACGTGGGGCCTGATCCTCGGCTACGTGTTCACCGCCCTGACCCTGCTGGCTTGCTGCGGCTGGCTGGCGCTCGTCATCCTCGGGAACAACGGCGACAGCCGCGGCTACTGATCAGCGGAACCGGGCCTCGCGGACGCTGTTCCCGCCGTCCACCACGAGCATCTGGCCGGTGATGTACGACGCGGCCGGCGAGCAGAGGAAGCTGATGGCGGCGGCGACCTCGTCAGGGGTGCCCGGTCGCCCGACCGGGGTGCCCAGACCCTGCTTGATCTCGGCCATCGTGGATGCCGCCGTGTAGATGGTGCCCGGCGCGACCGCGTTCACGGTCACCCCGTCGGCGATCATCTCCATGGCCAGCGCGCGGGTCAGCCCGACGACACCGGCCTTCGCCGCGGCGTACGCGGCCTCGGTGGGCAGGGCGTTGACCGGCCCGGCGGTGGCCGCCAGGTTGACGATCCGCCCCCAGCCCCGCTCGGCCATCCCGCCGATGAACGCACGGCTGCACAGGAACGCGGTAGACAGGTTGCGGTCGATCTCGCCGCGCCACTCGTCGTAGGTCAACTGCGCGACCGGACGCAGTACCCCCTGACTGGCCCGACTCGCCAGACCGGCGTTGTTGACCAACACCTCGACGTCGCCCAACTGCTCGGCCACCGCGTCGGCCAGCGCGCCCACCTCGGACTCGTCCGTCAGGTCCGCGACGAACCCGGTCACGCCCAGCTCACCGGCCCGCTCGTGGATGCGCCGGGTAGTCGACACGATGGCCACCCGCGCGCCCAGGTCGGCGAGGCGGCGGGCGGTCGCGTACCCGATGCCGTCCGCGCTGCCCGCCCCCGTCACCAGGGCGACCCGACCGTCGAGCCGCATGGTCACCGGGTCCGCAAGCGCGACCGGCTCGTCGGTACCGGTCGCGCCGGCCGACGGGGCCACCCGACCGCGTCGGGCCACACCCGGACGGCTCACGTCCCGTCGCGGTCGGCTGCCGGAACGGTCCCCGGCACGCGCGTCAGTTGCCATGCCAGCGATCCTGCCCGTTACGACCGGCCCGGGCAACGCGGCACCCGGGAGTGGGGGCGTCGGGTTTGGTCACTCCTGGCTACTCTGACGGCGCACCCGAGCCGACGGAGATCACGCATGACCAATCCCCCGCCTCCCGGCGACTGGACCGACCCCACCTGGTCGGCTCAGCCGTCGAGCACACCGCCGGACCCGACCCTGGTGGCCGGTCAGCCGGTACCCGCCCAGCCCGGTCCCGTGGACCCGTACGCGCCGGTCGACCCGTACGCGGGCGCTCAGCCGCCACCCGGTGCGCCGGTGCCCGGTTACCCGCCGCCCGGTTACCCCGCGCCCGGTTACGCGCCGCCGGGTTACCCGCCGCCGGGTTACCCGCCGCAGTACCCCGGTTACGGCTACCCGCCGGCGGCGAAGACCAACGGGCTGGCCATCGCGTCGCTGGTGCTGGCTCTGGTCGGTCTCGCGTCCTGCGGCATCACCGCGCCGATCGGGGCGATCCTCGGCCACGTCGCGCAGAAGCAGATCCGGACCAACGGCGAGGACGGCGAGGGGTTGGCGAAGGCCGGCATCATCGTCGGCTGGATCGTCACCGCCCTGATGGTGCTGGGGATCGCCGCCTACGTCGCCGTGATCATCTTCGCGGTCACGACCGGCGCGAGCAGCGACAGCGGCTACTGAGGCGGGCGTGCTGGTGGGCGTACCGCCGAATGCTGGACCGAGTCGACGGCCGGCGGCGGTCGACCCGGGCCGGCCACTCACTCGGCCGGCGGGGTGAACGACGAGGTACGGCTCATGCCGGCGGCGCGGCCCTTGGCGGCGATCACCAACGCCATCTTGCGGGACGCCTCGTCGATCATCTCGTCGCCGAGCATCACCGCACCCAGCTTGCCGCCGGCCTCCGAAGTGTAGTGCTCGTACGCGTCGATGATCAGCTCGGCGTGGTCGTAGTCGGCCTGCGCCGGCTGGTAGACCTCGTTGGCGGCGTCGATCTGGCCCGGGTGCAGCACCCACTTGCCGTCGAAGCCCAGCGCCGCCGAACGCTTCGCCACCTCGCGGAACGCGTCGACGTCGCGGATCTGTAGGAACGGGCCGTCGATGGCCTGCTTGTCGTGCATGCGGGCGGCCATCAGGATCCGCATGAGAATGTAGTGGTACGGGTCGCCGGGATAGTCCGCAATCAGCCCGCCCACCACCAGCGACCTCATGTTGATCGACGCCATGAAGTCGGCCGGACCGAAGATGATGGTCTCGACGCGGGGCGAGGCAGCCGCGATGGCGTCCACGTCGACCAGACCGGCCGCGTTCTCGATCTGCGCCTCGATGCCGATCCGGCCGACCTCGAGGCCGATCGTCTTCTCGATCTGGGTGAGCGTCAGGTCCAGCCACTGCACCTGGGCGGCGGTCTGCACCTTCGGCAGCATGATGCAGTCCAGGTTCGCGCCGGCGCCCTCGACCACCTCGATGACGTCCCGGTACGTCCACGGGGTGGTCAGGTCGTTGACGCGTACGACCCGGGTCTTGCCGGCCCAGTCACCGTCGTTCAGGGCGGCCACGATGTTCTTGCGCGCGGCCGGCTTGGCCAGCGGCGCGACGGCGTCCTCCAGGTCGAGGAAGACCTGGTCGGCGGGGAGCCCCTGCGCCTTGCCGAGCATCTTGACACTGGAACCCGGCACGGCCAGGCACGATCGGCGGGGACGACCGACTGCGGCCATGGATGCGCTCCTTCCAGCGACCGGCGGGCACGCCGATGCCACCTGACTCCGAGAAAACTTAACAATCTCAAAGGGCGTGGTGACGTCACGGTAACCTCGCGCCATGACCGCGGTGAATGGACCTGTGGAAGATCTCACTGGGCGTCGGCTGGTGGTGGTGACGGGTGGCAGCTCCGGCATCGGGTTGGCCGCTGCGGTGACCTTCGCCTGTCGTGGCGACGAGGTGGTGCTCGTCGGGCGGGACCCGGCCCGGTTGCAGGCCGCAGCGGACCGCGTACGGGAGGCCTCAGGCGAACGCCCGGAGCTGTTCCGGGCCGACTTCGCGGTGCTCGACGACGTACGCGGACTGGCCGAGCGGCTGCGCGCCGCGTACGACCGGATCGACGTGCTGGCCAACAACGCGGGCGCCATCGCGCTCCAACCGCTGACCACCGTCGACGGCTTCGAGTTGTCGATCCAGGCCAACCACCTGGCCCCGTTCCTGCTCACCAACCTGCTGGCCGACCGGGTGGGCCGGATGGTGGTGACCGCCTCGGGAGCGCACCGCTTCGGCGCGCTCGATCCGGACGACCTCAACAAGCCGCTGCGCGCCTACCGTCCGATGGGCGCGTACGGCACCAGCAAGCAGGCCAACATCCTGTTCACCGCCGAGGCGACCCGGCGCTGGCCGGGCGTCCGGGCGTACAGCTTCCACCCCGGCATGGTGCGGACCCGGTTCGCCAACGACAGTCGACTGGTCGCCTTCGGCATGCGGTTCATGCCGTTCCGCAGCCCCGAGAAGGGCGCCGAGACGCTCGTCTGGCTGGCGAACCGGGACCCGGCCCGGCTCATCGACGGTGGCTACTACTACAACCGCCGGCCGCGTCGGCCGTACCGCAAGGCGGCGGACCCCCGGCTCGCGGCCCGGCTCTGGGAAGCCAGCGCCACGGCCGTCGGCATCGATGGGTAGCGTGGCCGCCATGCTGACGCTCGTCGCGATCGTCGAGTACGCCGCCCGGGCCGAGGCCGCCGGACAACGCTACGAGGACACCGTGCTGGCCCTGCTCGACCGGCACGGCGGCCGGCTGGAACGGCGGCTGCGCGGCACCGACGGGCGCAGCGAGGTACACGTGATCACGTTCGCGGCCCGCACCGGCTACGAGTCGTTCCTCGTCGACCCGGAGCGGGCCGCGCTGCGCGCCGACCTCGGCGACGCCGCCCCGACCACCCGGGTAATCGAGGCGCACGACGTCTGACGCCAGCTTTTCGCGATCTTGGACAGTTTCCGTTAGCTGCTAACGGAAACTGTCCAAGATTGCTTTCACGGCACGCGGCGTCAGGCATCCAGCAGCGGGTCCAGGGGCGGACGGTCGGAAGGTGGAGACACGAGGAGTAATCCTCACATACATGACGAAAAACACGGAGGGTCAGCGCTCCGTTAGCATCACGCGATCATGCCGGCGACCACGACCGCCCGGAGGCGTTCCCCCATGCCCAACTACCAGGCGGTGCTGTTCGACTTCTTCGGCACGCTGACCCGTTCGGTGCAGCGCGGCGCCGCGCACCTCGGCACCGCCGAACTGCTCGGCTGCCCCAGCGAGACCCTGAGCGAGGTGCTGAACCGCACCTACTACGAGCGCGCCTCCGGCCGACTCGGCGACGCGCAGACGACCATGCGGTGGGTGTGCGCGCAGGCGGGCGTACACCCGAGTGACCGTGCCCTGCGAGCGGCGGTGATGTCCCGGCACCGCGCGATCCGCGCGGACACCCGGTTGCGCACCGACGCGGTGCCCGTGCTCGCGGCGCTGCGCAAGCGCGGCGTCCGCACCGGCGTGATCAGCGACTGTACGCACGAACTGCCGGCCTTCCTGCCGCAGCTCCCCATCGCGCCCCTGCTCGACGTGCGGGTCTTCTCCGTGCAGGTCGGGCGCTGCAAGCCGGATGCGGCGCTCTACCTGACCGCGTGCCATCGGCTCGGGCTCGCGCCCGACGCCTGCCTGTACGTCGGTGACGGCGGCAGCCAGGAGTTGACCGGCGCCGAAGAGGCCGGCATGACCGCGGTCCGGCTGGCCGCGCCCGACCTGGCCGAGCACATGGTCTTCAACGCCGACCGGCTGTGGCGCGGCCCGACGCTCGGCACACTGCGTGAGGTGCTTACCCTCGTCGACACCGAGGTGGTGGGGGTCGGTGGCCGGGCGGGGTGACGCGCCGATCAGCGGCGGCGGACCCGGTGCAGGCGGAACGGCTTACGGGTGGCGCGCACCGCCGGAGTCTCCCGCGGCTGCTCGGCCTGCGCGTCGGACGGCAGGTCGGCCCCGGCCAGGGGCTCACCGGCCGGGGCGAGGCGGTTCAGGGCGCAACCCTCGGCGGCCCAGCGGGCCACCAGGTCGGCGGTCGGGCCGGGCGCGTTCAGGCGCTTGCCCGCCACCAGCGGCGCCGCGGTGTCCCAGGCCTCGGTGCCCGGTACCAGCCGGGTCACCCGGGCCGGCCAGGTGACGATCCGACCTCCGTGGTCGCCGCGCAGAGTGACCTGCGCCTCGGTCGCGTCGGCGAGGCCCGGCGCCGCCTGCTCACCCGGCCCGCTCACCACGAGGAGCGCCCCCTCCAACGGCGCGCACCAGAGCGCGAGCGCCGGCCCACCGGACACGCTGACCCAGGCCACGGCGGCCTTCTTCATCGCCTCGTCGACCAGCGGCGTGCCACCGGCGGCATCCTCGTCCGTCACACCCACATCCTCCCGCATCGACGGCGTCGTTCAGCCCACGAACGGCGGCACGACGATCTCACCCCGGGCCACCGGCATCACCTGGCCGGCGACGGTAGCGCCGACCGCCACGCCGTTCGCCGCGGTCACCGTGCAGGCCAGCGCGGACGGACGGCCCATCTCCACGCCCTGGCGCACCGCGTAGCGCGACAGCCCCTCCGCGGGCAGCAGGCCGCTGGCCACCAGCCAGACGCCCAGCCCGAGCGCCGCCGAACCGGTCGCCGGGTCCTCCGGGACACCGAGCCCCGGCACGAAGACCCGAGCGTGCGCGGTTTGCGTGGTGGCGTCCCAGGAGAAGACGCTGACGTGCGCCACCCCGTACCGTTCCGCTGCCGCCGGGTTCACCCGTGCCCGGCCCACCGCATCCGGGTGGACCGGCAGGTAGGGGAACTCCAGCCCACAGCCGGCCACCCGGGGAGCGGGCCCGTCACGGTCGTGGTCGTCCGCGACCAGCCCGGCGATCTCCAACAGCGGCTCCGGGTCCAGCTCAGGGCCGAGGGTCGGACCGCCCCCGGTGAGCGTCGCCCCGGACGCCGTCACCTCGACCGGCAGTACGCCGGCCCCGCACTCCTGGGTGACCTGCCCCACGGCGAACATGCCCCGCCGGCTCGCGGTGACCGCCGCGCCGACGCTCGGATGTCCGGCGAACGGCAACTCCTCGACCGGCGTGAAGATGCGGGCCCGGTAGGTGGCGCCCACCTGCGTCGGTGGCAGCACGAACACCGTCTCGGAGAGGTTGAACTCCCGCGCGAGCGCCTGCATCTGCTCGGTGGCCAGCGCCTCCGCGCCGAACACCACGGCCAGCGGGTTGCCGGCGAACGGGCGGTCGGTGAAGACGTCCACGATCTCGTAGGCCAAGGTCGACATGTTGATGAACACTAGGCGCTTAGGCTGGTGCCCGTGAGTACGCCGACCCGGGTCTACATCGCCCGCCTCGCCGGAGTCGCCGTCTTCGATCCGAACGGTGACCAGGTGGGACGGGTCCGTGACGCCGTGGCACGGCTGCGGGCGACCTCACGTCCGCCCGAGGTGGTGGGTCTGGTCGCCGAGATGCCGATGCGTCGGCGGATCTTCCTGTCCATCAACCGCATCACGTCGATCGACGCGGACGCGGTGGTGCTCGGCTCCGGCACGCTCAACCTGCGGCGCTTCGAGAAGCGCCCGAACGAGCTTTTGGTGCTTCAGGAACTGCTGGACCGGCGCGTACAGCTCGACCCGGGCGGCCAGCCCGGCGCGGTGGTGGACGTCGCCATGGAGTGCGCCCGCGGCGGCGAGTGGTCGCTGAGCCGAGTCGCGGTCCGCGAGCAGACCGGCCGGCTCAGCCGGCGGGGCCACCTCCACCAGGTCGAGTGGGACCGGGTGCGCGGGCTCAGCGGCATCGCCGACAACCGGGGTACGGCGAACCTGCTCGCCGTCCTGGAGGACATGCGCCCCGCCGACCTGGCCAACGCGCTACAGGACCTGCCCGACGCGCGGCGCAACGAGGTCGCGGCGGCGTTGAACGACGAGCGGCTGGCCGACGTGCTCAGCGAGCTGCCGGAGCACGACCAGGTGGAGATCCTCGCCGCGCTGGACCGCGAACGGGCTGCCGACGTGCTGGAGGAGATGGACCCGGACGACGCGGCGGACCTGCTCAACGAACTACCCCCACCGGAACAGGACGTCCTGCTGGACCTGATGGAGCCGGACGAGGCGGACCCGGTACGGCAGCTGCTCAAGTACACCCCGGGGACGGCGGGCAGCGTGATGACCTCGGAGCCGGTCATCCTGCCGCCGGACGCCACCGTCGCCGAGGCGCTGGCGCGCATCCGGGAGCCGCAGCTCTCTCCCGCCGTCGCCGCGCAGGTCTTCGTGACCCGGGCGCCACAGAACACCCCGACCGGCCGCTACCTGGGCATGGTGCACTTCCAGGCGTTGCTGCGCGAACCACCGGCCGACCTGCTCGGCAAGGTGGTGGTCAACGACATCGACCCGCTGCGTCCCACCACACCACTGCCGGAGATCACCCGCCGCATGGCCACCTACGACCTGGTCGCCATGCCGGTGATCGACCGCAACAGCCGGCTGGTCGGCGCCGTTACTGTCGACGACGTCCTGGACCACTCGCTGCCCCGGGACTGGCGCGACCGGGACGCCGTGGGCGCCCCGGGCACCTCCGACGCGGTGATGGACGGCGACGGTGGCTGAGCAGCGGCGGACAGAGCGGCTAGACCAGCCCCGCGAGCCCCGGGGCATCACACTCCCCCGGTTCGACGCGGAGGCGTTCGGCCGCTGGTCGGAGGGCATCGCCCGGGGCATGGGCACCGCGAACTTCATCGTCGTCATGACCGTGGTGATCGCGATCTGGTTCGGCTGGAACACCCTCGCCCCGGCCGACCTGCGCTTCGACCCGTACACCTTCACGTTCCTCACGCTGGTGCTGTCGTTGCAGGCCAGCTACGCCGCGCCGCTGATCCTGCTGGCCCAGAACCGGCAGGCCGACCGGGACCGGTTGGCGTTGGAGGAGGACCGGCGGCGGGCCACCGCCCAGAAGGCGGACACCGAGTACCTGGCACGGGAGATCGCCGCCCTGCGGATCGCGCTCGGCGAGGTGGCCACGCGTGACTTCCTCCGTTCCGAGCTGACCCGGCTGGCCGAGGAGCTGGACGAGGCGGGGCAGCGCCGGCAACGCCTGGAGCGCCGGCAGCAGGAGAAGGAGAGCCAGCGGTCGACCGACGGCCCCGGGCTGGACGAGCCGCGCGACGAGCTGGACGGCGACTACGCCCGCGACGCCCGGCCCGAGCGCTGACGACGGCTCATCGTTTGGCTCACACCACCCTCGGCCAGCGGTCGGCCCGGATGCCCCGCGACGTAGCATTGCGGGCATGTCAGCACCCGTGAGCACCGTCGAGGACGCGATCCAGGCCGCCCTGGCCACCGTCAACGACCCGGAGATCCGCCGGCCCATCACCGAGCTGGGCATGGTCCGCTCCGCCACGGTCGGCGCGGACGGTGTCGTCCGGGTCGAGCTGCTGCTCACCGTCGCCGGCTGCCCGCTCAAGGACAAGCTGCGTACGGACATCACCGCTGCCGTCGCGGCGGTGCCGGGTGTGACCGGCGTGCAGATCGACTTCGGTGTGATGAGCCCCGAGCAGCGGCAGTCGCTCCAGGCCCAGCTGCGCGGCGGCGGGGCGAGCGAGGAGCCGGTCATCCCGTTCGCCCAGCCCGGCTCACGCACCCGGGTGTACGCGGTGGCCAGCGGCAAGGGTGGTGTCGGCAAGTCCAGCGTGACTGTCAACCTGGCGGCGGCGCTCGCCGCCCGTGGGCTCTCCGTGGGCGTGGTCGACGCCGACATCTACGGTCACTCGGTGCCCCGGATGCTCGGCGCGGACGGCCGGCCGACCCGCGTCGAAGACATGATCATGCCGCCGCAGTCGCACGGCGTGAAGGTCATCTCGATCGGCATGTTCACCTCGGGCAACGCGGCCGTGGTGTGGCGCGGCCCGATGCTGCACCGGGCGTTGCAGCAGTTCCTCGCCGACGTCTACTGGGGCGACCTGGACGTGCTCCTGCTCGACCTGCCCCCGGGCACCGGCGACGTGGCCATCTCGCTGGCCCAGTTGCTGCCCAACTCGGAGATCCTGATCGTGACCACCCCGCAGACCGCCGCCGCCGAGGTGGCCGAACGAGCGGGTGCGATCGCCCTGCAGACCCACCAGCGGGTGGTCGGCGTCATCGAGAACATGTCCTGGCTGGAGCTGCCGGACGGTTCCCGGATGGAGATCTTCGGCACCGGCGGTGGCGCGGCGGTCGCCGAGTCGTTGAGCCGGACGATCGGCGCACAGGTGCCGCTGCTGGGACAGATCCCGCTGGACACCCGGCTCCGGGAGGCCGGCGACGCCGGCAACCCGATCGTGCTGGCCGAGCCGGAGTCCCCGGCCGCGCAGGCGCTGGGTACCGTCGCCGACCGGCTCGCGCTGCGACGCGAGTCGCTGCTCGGCAAGCCGCTCGGCCTCAAGCCCGCCGGGCGTTGAGCGCCCGGATCGACAACGCCCCGCCGGCCATTCGGGCCTGCGGGGCGTTCTCGTTCGGGTGCCGGATCAGGTGGCGTCGTCGTAGCTGACCCGGGGCGCCGGCGTCGAGGGCGTGCCGGTGGCGGTGGTGGGTCGCGTCCCGTTCGACCGCAGGTCCGCGGCGTTGGCCACGTCCTTCAGGTCGTTGTGCACGCCGTTGACGTCCGCGCGCAGGTTGTCGTAGACGCCCTGCAACGGCTTGCGGATCGCCGCCTCGTCCTCCTCGCTGAGGAGGTGCTTGCGGATGAAGGCCTTCGGGTGCAGGTCTTCGAGCTGGATGTCGGTGCCCAGCTCGCGACTGAGGTCACCGGTGGCGTTGTGGGCCATGTTGCGCAGATTGCGCACCAACCGCAGGCCGTCGTTGATCACGGCAGGCAGCCGGTCGCCGAAGATCAACAGCGCCAGGAGCAGCAGCGCACCGATCTCCCACCAGTTCAGGTTGTCGAGCATCCCGCGGGCCTCCTCTCGGCGTCAGCAGCAAGACTACGCACGTCGGGCGGCTTTCCGGCAGGGGGTGACCCGCTGTTCACTTCGCATCCGCCGCGAGAGTCACCGACGTGTTCCGCCGCGCGCTACCCCGACGGAACTCGACGGTCACCACCGACCCCGGGGCGAACTTGCGGACCAGTGCGATCAGGTCGGTCGGTTCGGTCATCGGTCGGCCGTTGAGCTTCAGGATCACGTCACCGACCTTGAGCCCGGCCCCGGCCGCCGGGCCGGAGGGCTCCACGGCAGCCAGTCGTACGCCGCCGCCGGCACCCGCGCCGGAGCCGCCGACCTGGGCGCCGATGACCGTACGCCGGGCCTTGCCGGTACCGATGATCTCCTGGGTGACCCGCTTGGCCTGGTTGATCGGGATGGCGAAGGCGAGCCCGATGTTGCCGGCCTCCTGCCCATCGGCCACCAGCGACTTGATGGTGGAGTTGACGCCGACCACCCGCCCGGCGCCGTCGACGAGCGGGCCGCCCGAGTTGCCGTGGTTGACCGCGGCGTCGGTCTGGATCGCCGCGTAGTAGCGCACCGGACCGCCCGGCTCACCAGCCTGCATCGTCCGGTCCAGCGCGCTCACGATGCCGGCGGTGACCGTGTTGGCCAGCGACAGGGGTGAGCCCATCGCGAGGACCGGGTCACCGACGGCCAGCGCGTCGGAGTCGCCGAACTCCACCGGCCGCAGCCCCGTCCGGTTCACCTTGATCACCGCGATGTCGGACTCCGGGTCCTGACCGACGACGGTCGCCGGAGCGGAGCTGCCGTCGTTGAAGACCACCGAGGCCTTGCCGCTGCTGTTGGCCACCACGTGGTCGTTGGTGATGACGTGCCCGTCGGCGCTGGCGATGAACCCCGAGCCCTCGCTGGTCCCGCCGAGGCTGCTGACGCGGATGGTGACCACGCTGGGCAGGACGCGTTCGGCGACCCCGGCCAGCGACTCCGGCTTGCGCTGGGCCAGCGCCGGTGGCTCCGCGGCCTCCGCCCCGAGCACCGTCCCGGCCGCGCCGCCACGCACCGCGAACGCGTAGCCCAGCGCGCCGCCGAGGGTGCCCGCCAGCAGAGCCGTGATCACCGGAACGAGCAGGAGGTGCCGCAACGTGGGTCGGCCCGGCGCGTCCGGGTCGGTTACCGGCTCGGGCTCGGTGCCGGCGGCCACCACTTGAGGCACCACCACCGCGGCAGGGGCCGCCGGGTCACGCCACGGATCGCCGAGCGCGTCGGACCACCACGGCGACGCGCCGGCTGCGGCGAACCCACTCGCGGTCGAAGAGGGCGGGCCCGCCTGCGGCACGGTGGGCGCGTGCGACAGCCCGGCCACGGCTGCGGTGTCGCCCGCCGGGGACGCCGGCGCGGTGCCGCTTCCCGGCGCGGCCGACGGACCCGCCGACGGGACTCCGACCCCGGGCGGGTGCGCCGGAGCCGGAGTCTCACCGTCCCGGCGCCATTCCCAGCCGTCGGTCACGTCGGTGCCTCCCAGTCCGTCCCCCGGATTCCGTACGGCGTCACCCAGCCACGGTTCGGCGCGGTCGAGGCTGACGGAATACCGCTTCCAGGATCGCACGGATGCGCGCGGTGGAGTCAGCGGTTGCCTCCGGTGATCGTGGAGGGACGGAGGCCCGGCTGCGCCTCGCGCCGGTCGCCTCTACGCTCACAGTGCCAACCCGCCCCCGCACCACGCGCCGCCCGGAGGTGCCCCATCGCCACGGCCGCCGGTTCCGGCAGTTCGACGAGCCAGGCTCAGCAGTTCGCCGAGTCGTACGTGACCGAGGATCTCGTGTTACGCACCGCCCGCAGCCTGGCCCACGAGGTGGGCCTCGACGCGGTCACCCCCGGAGCGGGGGCGGCGCTGCGGCTGCTGGCCGCGGCCGGCAACGCCCGCGCGGTCGTGGAGATCGGCACCGGCACTGGCGTGAGCGGTGTCTGGCTGCTGCGTGGCATGCGTGTCGACGGCGTGCTCACCACCATCGACTTGGAGGTGGAGCACCAGCGGATCGCCCGGCGGATCTTCACCGAGGCGGGCTTCCCCGCCGGCCGTACCCGCATCATCACCGGCCGAGCGCTGGACGTGCTGCCCCGGCTCGCCGACGGGGCGTACGACCTCGTCTTCGTCGATGCCGAGGTGACCGGGTTCCACGCCTTCGTGGAAGCGGCGCTGCGGTTGCTGCGCCCGGGTGGCGTGCTCGCGCTCAACGGCATGCTGGCCGGCGGCCGGATCGCCGACCCGGCCGCCCGGGACGCGGAGACGGTGACGGTCCGCGAAACGATCAAGGCACTGCGGGAGTCGGAGCACTGGATTCCAGCGCTGCTCCCGGTCGGGCACGGGGTGCTCGCCGCCGTGAAGTGCTGACGGTCAGTCGACGGCGGCCAACCAGCGCAGCAGCGAGCGGACACCCCAACCCGTCGCACCACGGCTCAGCTCCGCCTGGTCGCCGTCCGCCCAGGACGGGGCGGACATGTCCAGGTGCAGCCAACGGTCCCGGAGGTCGCCGGTGAACTCCCGCAGGTAGAGCGCGGCCGTCACCGAGCCGGCACCCTGGGCCGGCGCGCTGTAGAGGTCGGCGATCTCGCTGCCCAGGTACTCGACGTAGTCGCTGTACAACGGCATCCGCCAGGCCGCCTCGCCGGCCGCCTCGACCGCCGCCAGCACATCGGCGGCCAGGTCGTCGTTCTCGCTGTAGAGGGCGGCGGTCCGCTTGCCCAGCGCAACGGCGTTGGCGCCGGTGAGGGTGGCGAGGTCGACGAGCAGGTCGGGCTTGAGCTGCCGTACCGCGTAGGCCAGCGCGTCGGCGAGGACGAGGCGGCCCTCGGCGTCGGAGTTGGTCGTCTCGCTTGTCGTCCCGCCGTAGTGCCGGATGACGTCGCCCGGACGGAACGCCGAGCCGCTGACCATGTTCTCGGCGAGCGGGGCCAGGGTGGTGACGCGGACCGGCAGGCGCAGCGCCGCCGCGCCGAGGGTGGCGGCGACTACCGCCGCGGCGCCGGCCATGTCCTTGCGCATCAGCTTCATCGCGGGCACCGGCTTGATCGAGATGCCGCCGGTGTCGAAGGTGATGCCCTTGCCGATCAGCACCACGTGGGTACGCGCGTCCGCGGGATGCCAGTCCATCTCGAGCAGACGCGGGCCGCTGGCCGAGCCACCGCCCACGGCGAGGATCCCGCCGAAGCCCTCGGCGGCCAGCTCGGCCGGGCCACGCACCTTCAGGCGCAGGTGCGGCAGGTCGGCGGCGGCCGAGGCCACCTGGTCGGCGAACCACTGCGGGGTCTTCACCGAGGAGGGAGTGTTGGTCAGGTCGCGCGCGAGGCGGGTCATCGCCGCGGTGGTCCGCGCGGTGGCGACGGTGTCCTCGTGGGCCGTCGGGTCGGCGACCAGCAGATCGACGCTGCCGAGCGCGGGCGGCTCGTCGGCGTCGGTCAGGCGGAACCGGTACGAGGCGAGCAACAACCCCTCGGTCAGCCCGCGAATCGCGGACGAGGTCACCTCGGTCGGCAGCACGATAGTGATGTGCGTCTCATCTGCCGCCGAGCGGGCCAGGGCCGCGCCGGCCGCGCGCCAGGCAGACTCCCCGCCGTCGCCGATACCGAGCAGCACCAGCCGACCGGGCCTGCGATCGGGACGTAGCTGGGTGCTGATCTCGCCGGCCCGTCCGCTCAGTCGGGCGGCCGGCACCAGCGCGGCAGCCTCTTCGGTGGTGCCGTCCGGCGGCGTCACGGCGGTAGGCGCCAGCTCCGCCGAGGCGTCACCTCCCGCCGCCGGATCGACGGGGCGCACGGGCAGGACGAGGACGTCGAGCCGTTCGGGCTGGGCGAGCGGACGGATGGCGAGCACGCGGAACCGCACCTCCAGGAAGTTTCACAAAGCGGGTCGGGCCGCTGCCCGCCCACAGCGATGAAGACCCTGAGCCACCGGCGATCCCGGTGGCTCAGGGTCCAAGAAACGCCCCGATCGGCGTACGCCGTCCAGGTCGTCCCTCACTCAGCCGGCGGCTGCCTTCAACGCGTCACCGAGCGCGTTGGCCTCGTCGGGAGTCATCTCGACGACGAGCCGGCCACCGCCCTCCAGCGGGACCCGCATGACGATGCCCCGACCCTCCTTGGTGACTTCCAGCGGACCGTCGCCCGTCCGCGGCTTCATCGCCGCCATGTTGTCTCCCCTCAGACCTACACCAGGGTCGGTGGGTTGCCCCACAGCCACTTCGTCACGACCACCCGCAACGTTCGCGGGGGTGTCGACAGACGATTTTCCCTGATGAACACCGCCGGACCCAAACCGGAGCAGCATTGATGTAACAGCATCTAGCTTATCTTGAGAAGGCCTGTCACAATGTGCGGTCATGCAGGCACGGTCGGCACTCTTCGACCTGTACGGCGACCACCTCCGACCGAGGGGTGGCCGCGCACCGGTCGCCGCCCTGGTCAAGCTACTGGCGCCGTTGGGAATCGCGCCGCCCGCCGTTCGCACCGCCGTGTCCCGGATGGTGCGTCAAGGCTGGCTCCACCCGCTCCGGCTGGCCTCCGGACCGGGATATTCGATCACACCAAAAGCCGCTCGACGACTCGACGAGGCGTCGGCCCGGATCTACCGGACCGGCCGGGTCACCTGGGACGGCCGGTTCGATCTGCTCGTCCTCGACGCACCGGGCTCCCGGCGGGACCGGCAGCGACTCGCCGCCACCCTCAGCTTCCTCGGCTACGGCACCCTCGACGAGCAGACGTGGGTGGCGACCCGGCCCGCCGAGGACGTCGACCTGCTGCTGGCCGAGGCCGGCATCCGATTCGAGCGGTTCACGGCCTCGCACTTCTCCGGCACCCCCGGCGCGATGGGCGTCGTCCGCCGCGCGTGGGACCTGGCCGAGATCGGCCGCGCGTACGAGCGGTTCGTCGCCGACCAGCGCCCCCTCCTGAGCGCGGTCACCGTGCGCAGCAGCGACGAGGAGGCGTACGCGGCCCGGTTCCGGCTCGTGCACGCGTGGCGTACCTTCCTGTTCCGGGACCCGCAGCTTCCCCCGGCGCTGCTGCCCGAGCGCTGGCCCGGCACCGCCGCGGCCAGCTTCTTCGACCGGCACGCGGCCCGCCTGCGTCCGGCCGCCGACAGGTACGTCGAGCAGTGCCTCGACGCCGGCAACCGCATCGTTCGACAGAAGGGTCGTTAGACACGTGACCGAGCCGTTGCTCGTCGACCGGACCGACGCCGTCGTCACCCTCACGCTGAACCGGCCGCAGGCGATGAACGCGCTCGACGTCGCGTTGAAGGAGGCGCTGCGGGACACCCTGGCGGAGCTGGCGACCGACCGGTCCTGCCGGGCGGTCGTGCTGGCCGGGGCGGGCGGATCGTTCAGCGCCGGGCAGGACCTGCGGGAGCACGTGTCGACACTCGAGAATGGCCCGACCGATCCGCTGGGCACCCTCCAGGTGCACTACAACCCGATCGCCGCCCGGCTCGCCAACCTGCCCAAGCCGGTGGTGGCCGCCGTACGCGGGATGGCCGCCGGGGCGGGCGCGTCGCTGGCCTTCCTGGCCGACATCCGCATCGGCGGCCCGAGCACCAGCTTCCTGATGGCTTTCGCCAAGGTCGGTCTGGCCGCCGACACCGGCGCCTCCTGGACCCTGCCCCGGCTCGTCGGCCACGCCAAGGCGGTGGAGCTGCTGATGCTGGCCGAACCGGTCCGCGCCGAGGAGGCCTGTCGGCTGGGGCTGCTCACCCGTCTGACGGACGACGACGAGCAGGTGCTGCCCGCCGCGCAGGAACTGGCCGCCCGACTCGCGGCCGGCCCCACCGTCGCGTACGGGGCGATCAAGCGGCAGCTCTCGATCGCCGACGCCGGCACGCTCGCCGACGCCCTCTCGGCCGAGGCCCAGGCCCAGGCGATCTGCGGCGCCACCGCCGACCACAAGGCGGCCACCCTCGCCTTCGTCGCCAAGCAGAAACCGGTCTTCGAGGGACACTGAACGCGATTCGCACCGCGTCCTTACCGTCCTCGTACGCGGGCCCCCTAGCGTCGGCGTCCATGAGCGATCGTGAAGCGGTGGCGCACCTGCTGCGCCGGGCCACCTTCGGGCCGACCGCCGACGAGGTGGACGCGGCCGAGCGGGCCGGGGCGGCGGCGACCCTGGACAACCTGCTCGCCCCCGGGCGAGCCGACCGGGGCGCGGCGGCCACCCCACTGCCGGCGCTGCCCGCCGACCCGTACGCCGCGCTGACCAAGGAGTCCACCCGCGAACAGCGGCAGAAGGCCAACGCCCAGCGCCGGGAGCAACTTCAGCAGGTGACCCTCTGGTGGCTGGACCGGATGGTCGCCGCCGAGGACGGGCTGACCGAGAAGCTGCTCTTCTTCTGGCACGGGCACTGGGCGACGAGCGCCCAGAAGGTCAAGTCGGCGCGGATGATGCTGGGCCAGTTGGAGACGCTGCGCCGGCACGGGCGCGGGCCGTCGGCTCCGCTGGTCGCCGCGATGGTGCGCGATCCGGCACTGATCATCTGGCTGGACGGGCAGAAGAACACCCGTAAGGCACCGAACGAGAACCTGGCGCGTGAGCTGATGGAGCTGTTCACCCTCGGCATCGGCGGCTACACCGAGGCCGATGTGAAGGCCGGAGCGCGGGCGCTGACCGGCTGGACGGTCGACCGGCGTACCGGAGTGGCCCGCTTCGAGGCCAAACGACACGACCCCGCTGAGAAGACGATCCTCGGGCAGACCGGCCGCTTCGACGCCGAGGCGTACGCCGGACTGCTGACCGCCCAGCCGGCGGCGGCGACGTTCGTGGCCCGACGGCTCTGGTTCCGCTACGCCGGCACCGACGTCCCGACGCCGGACGGCCTGGCGGGAGCGGACACCATCGCGACCCTGCGCACGCTGTTCTCGTCGCCGGCCTTCGCCCAGACCCGCGGCACTCTGGTGAAGCAGCCCGTGGAGTGGATGGTCGGCGCGCTGCGACAACTCGGCATCCGCCCCAAGGCGCTGCCCGAGCAGCAGCGCAAGCAACTGCTGGGCGGCCTGAACGCGCTGGACCAGGTGCCGCTGCGACCGCCCAGCGTCGGCGGCTGGCCGGCCGGCGCGGCCTGGCTGACCGCCTCGTCGCTACAGGCTCGACTCCGGCTGGCCGGGATGCTCGCCACCGCAGCCACCCCGGCGGTGCTGGACCGGCTGACCGCCGCGCCCGCCGCCGGCCGGGCGGACGCCCTGGCCCGGCTGCTGGTCGTCGACGGCTGGGGCACCCGCACCCGGGCCGCCCTCACACCGCTGGCCGGCGAACCCCGCAAGCTGCTGGCAGCCGGCCTCGTCAGCCCCGAGTACACCGTCAGCTGAGCGGAGGAGTCGCGAAGATGGACACCCTGACCCGACGTAAGTTCCTGCTCACCAGCGGGGTGGTCGGCGCGGGCGCGCTGGCCGCCGGCGCTGGCGCGTACAACCTGCGGGACCTGCTGGACACCGCCGGAGACCGTGACCCGCAGTCGCAGACGCTGGTGCTGGTCACCCTCTATGGCGGAAACGACGGCCTGAACACCGTCATCCCGTACGACGATCCGGCCTACCGGGCGGCCCGCCCCGAGCTGGCGTACCCCGACGGGGAGGTGCGCCGCCTCGACGACGACTTCGCCCTCAACCCGGCACTGCAAGGCCTGCACCAGCGCTGGTCCGCCGGCGGTCTGGCGATCGTGCGCGGGGTCGGCTACCCGAAGCCGGACCGCAGCCACTTCCGGTCGATGGACATCTGGCACACGGCGCAGCCGGACCGGCCGGGCACCACCGGCTGGCTCGGTCGCTGGCTGGACCGGGCGGGCGGCGACCCTCGGCTCGCGGTCTCCTTCGAGCCGGCGCTGCCGCCGCTGCTGGCCGGTGAGCGCAGCGCGGGCGCCGCCGTTCCGGTGACCGACCGCAAGGCCGCTAAGGGACTGCCGGCGGAGACGCTGAAGGCGTTCTCCGCCGCCGAGGCGGGCGAGTCGCCGGCCCGCGCCCGGGCCGCCGCCTGCTTCGGCGACATGCGCTCGGTGGACCAGATGATCCGCGAGGTCCGCGACTCCGGCGACCCGGACGCGGCGGACCCGGACGGCGAGCAGGCGCCGGCGACCGCCACCGGCGGGGCGCGTACGCCGCTGGACGCGCAGCTGGACCTCGTCGCGCAGTGTGTGGAGGCCGGGGTGTCCACCCGGGTCTTCTCGGTGTCCCTGGGCGGCTTCGACACCCACGCCGACGAGAAGCAGTTGCAGGCCGTGCTGCTGGGCCAGCTCGACCGGGCGTTGACCGGTTTCGCCGACCGGATGAGCCGCACCGAGGCGGGCCGCAAGGTGGTGGTGGCCGTCTACTCCGAGTTCGGCCGCCGGGTACGGGCCAACGCCTCCGACGGCACCGACCACGGCACCGCCTCGGACATGCTGCTCCTCGGCGCGGGAGTGCGCGGTGGTTGGCACGGGGACGCGCCCAGCCTCACCGACCTCGACGACGGGGACCTGAAGTACACGACCGACTTCCGGGACGTCTACGCCACGCTGCTGGAACGTGTGTTGGGCGCCGATCCGGGGCCGGTGCTCGCCGACTGGCGGGGACGCCTGGACAAACTCTTCTAGTCGCCCTCTTCCGGGTCCTGGTTGGCCTCCGCGCCGAGCACGAACGCCTGCATCGCCAGCTCGTCGCCGGACGGTGCGACGAAGGCGGGCAGTTCACGCGGCCCCAGCTCCTGCACGTACGACCAGAACAGGCGTACCGCCTCGGCCGGCGTGCCGGCCTCGATCGGCAGGTCCAGGCTGACCAGCCAGGTGCGCCGCGCCGGGGGCGGGCCGAGCTGGTCGGCCAGCGCCCGGAAGGCCGCCGGGTCCAGGGCGGTGACCGGCCCGTCGAGGGTCAGCAGGTCGGCCGGTACCGGCTCGTCGAAGGCCCGTCGGGTGTACGTCACGACGAGCGTCTCCGGCTCGACCGGGGACTGCGGGTCGTCCGGGTCCTCACGGTGCCGTTGCGTCGGCGCGGTGACCCGGCCGAGGGCCACCAGGCGCGGCGGCGCGTCGGCCAGCACCGCCACCCGGTCACCGGGGCCCGGCCGCCCGATCTCGGTCAGGCCGGTCAGCTTCAGCGAGTCGTGGTGCACGAGCCGCTCGGCCTCGTAACGCTCGGCGGGCAGCAGCACCGCCCAGGTGCCTGGCCCGTCTGCGTGGCCGGCCCCACCGGCCCGGTACGCGGTCTCGGTCGTCATGCCTGTCATCCCATCACGCCGGAAGTCAGCGGGTGACGTGGCAGCCGACGATGTGATCGTCGACCATCCCGGTGGCCTGCATGAGGGCGTACGCCGTGGTGGGGCCGACGAAGCGGAAGCCGCGTTTCTTGAGCGCCTTGGCCATCGCCGTCGACTCGGCGGTGATCGGCGCCAGCTCGGCGAACGAGGCGGGACGGGCCGGCCGCCGCTCCGGCGCGTACGACCAGAGCAGCGCGGACAGCCCGTCGGGCAGGTCCTGGGCGGCCCGGGCGTTGGCGATCGCCGCCTCGATCTTGGCCCGGTTGCGGACGATGCCGGCGTCGGCGAGCAGCCGGGCCACGTCGGTGTCGTCGTAGCCGGCCACGGCGGGAATGTGGAACTCGTCGAAGGCCAGCCGGAACGCCGGCCGCTTGCGCAGGATGGTCAGCCACGACAGCCCGGACTGGAACGCCTCCAGCGTCATCCGCTCGTAGAGCGCGTCGTCGCCGTGCAGCGGCCGCCCCCACTCGGTGTCGTGGTAGACGGCGTAGTCGGGGGTGCTCGCCCCCCAGGCGCAGCGGGCCAGCCCGTCGGCGCCGATCACCAGGTCACTCACGTCGCACACGCTAGGCCATCGGACCGACAGCCGGACTCACCCGAGCCGCGGCACGGTCAGGGCAGGCGGCCCTGCTCGACCAGCCGCGCGAACCTCTTCAGCGCCTGGGTGAGGCCGAGCTTGGAACCGGGCCAGAGCACCGGCCACGCCAGCTGGCCGGCCCGGCCGCCCGGCAGGTGGAACCACTCGTGCCAGACGACCTGGGTCCGGGACTGGCCGAGCTCGGTGCAGCGCAGGACGCCCGGGCCGCGCAGCACCTGGCCGTGGTGCACCACCCCGATCTCGTACGGCTCGTCCACCCGGACCACCCGCATCTCGTCGCGCAGCGTCGCCCCGCCGAGCGCGGTCACCGCCTCGATCCGGCTGCCCTCGCGCCCGTCGCCCTCGACGACCCGAACCCGGGTGAACGGGATCCAGTCCGACTGCCGTTCCCAGGCGAGCAGCGCGGCGAAGACACGGGGCGCCGGGGCGTCCACGATGACCGTGGCGGTCACCTCACCGGCGCCGGGTTGGGCCGCCTCCCGAAGATCATCAGCGCCCTCCGGGCCGGTCACGCCGACTCCGACCGGACCACCGCGCCGTGCGGCCCGGCACCCCCGGCCGGCTCGACCTCGGCCTCGGCGGCATCGGTCGACTCGTCGTCGCCGGGCGTGCGGACGCCCGCGTCGTCGGCGGCCGGCGCCACGCCGTCGGCGTCCACCGCCGGGGAGGTGGCCGCCGCCGGGGAGGTGGCCGCCGGGGAGGTGGCCGCCGGGGAGGTGGCCGCCGGGGAGGCGCTCACCCCAACCGGCGTCGCCTCGTCGTCGGCGTCGGCGAGCGACGCGTCCGCGTCCGCGTCCGGCTCGGTGGCGGTGGCGGTGGCGTCGGGCGTCGGAACGGCGGACTGTTCGCGCGCACGGCGCAGCACCTCGGCGTCGTCGGTCCGGCCCTCGCGCAACGCGATGACCTCCGCCTCCAACACGCCGATCAGTTCGGACTTGTAGCCGATGTCGTAGGCCGCCCGGCGCATCGCCTGGTCGACCTGGGACATCCGGTAGCCGCGCAACCCGGTGTCGAAGCGGACCGCGCCCACGTCGGATTCCCGCAGCGGCCGGGTGCCCGGCAGCGGGACTGCCTGCGAATCCGGTTCCGTCGGAGCGAGGCCGGTATCGCGGCCGCCGACCAGCACCGTCACGCCGAAGACGACCGCCGCGACGGTCAACGCCACGACCAGGAGGAGCAGAAGCTGACCCATGCACTGATCGTGGCACGACAGCCCGCCGGTAGCGACCCCACCGCCCCGATCACCCATCGACGCCCACGCCCGCCCCGCGCGCGCTCCCACGGACCGGCTAGCGTCGGTGGCGGCCGGAGCAGCGGCGACGGCGCGCAAGAGGCGGGAGGCGTCATGGCCGGGGCACTTCGGCTTGGTTCGCGGACGTTCGCGCCGGGTGAGCTGGTGGTGATGGCCATCGTCAACCGCACACCGGACTCGTTCTTCGACCGGGGCGCCACCTTCGCCGCGGACAGCGCGCTGCGGGCCGTCGAGCGGGCGGTCGCCGAGGGCGCCGAGATCATCGACATCGGCGGGGTCAAGGCCGGGCCGGGCACCGAGGTGGGCGTGGCCGAGGAGATCCGCCGCACGGTGGACACCATCGCCGCCGTACGGGCAGCCTTCCCGGAGGTGGTGATCTCCATCGACACCTGGCGCGCCGAGGTGGCGACGGAGGCCGTGGCGGCCGGCGCGGACCTGCTCAACGACACCTGGTCGGGTGCCGACCCGACGCTCGCCCGGGTCGCGGCGAGCACGGGCGCCGGGCTGGTCTGCTCACACGCCGGCGGGCTCGCCCCCCGGACCCGGCCGCACCGCGCCGCGTTCGACGACGTGGTCGACGACGTGGTCGGGACGGTGACCGGGCTCGCCGAGCGCGCGGTGGCGGCAGGGGTACGCCCCGACGGAATCCTCATCGACCCGGCGCACGACTTCGGCAAGAACACCCGGCACTCGTTGGAGATCACCCGTCGGCTGGACGAGCTGACCGCGACCGGTTGGCCGGTGCTGGTGGCGCTCTCCAACAAGGACTTCGTCGGCGAGACGCTCGACCTGCCGGTGGCCGAGCGGTTGGAGGGCACGCTCGCCGCGACGGCGGTCTCCGCCTGGCTGGGCGCCCGGGTGTTCCGGGCCCATCAGGTCGGGCCAACCCGTCGGGTGCTGGACATGGTGGCCTCGATCCGCGGCGACCGCCCACCCACAGCCACCAGGCGAGGCCTGGCCTAACCACCCCCGCCCAACCCCAACCCAACCCAACCCCAGGCGCGGTGATCATGAGGTTATTGCCCTGCCGCGCGGCGTGTCGGAACAATAATTTCATGATCATCGGGGGGTGGGGCGCCCACGGGAGGGCGCCCGGGCGGCGGTGGGAGGGGTCAGGTCCAGCGGCGGTGGGGGGTCAGGTCCAGCGGAGGATGTTTCTGCGCCAGGCGTAGAGGATGCCGAGGGCGAGCACCGCCACGAACACTGCCATCTCCACCACCGTGACCAGGCCGAAGCCCGGCCGGTCGAAGACCACCGCCCACGGGAAGAGGAACACCGCCTCGACCGCGAACAGCACGTACAGGTAGGCGTAGACGTAGTAGCGGATCTGCATCTGCGCCCAGTCCGCGCCGACTGGATCGAGCCCGCACTCATAGCTGGTCCGCTTCCCGAACGGGTCGGCCGGACGGGCCGGACGTAACACCCGGTTGGCCGAGAACGCCGTCACAAAGAACAGGACACTGACGAGCAGCAAGAGCCCGAGCGTCGCGTACGAGCCCAGGTAACCGGTCACGTCCGGAGCCTACCGCCCGCCCGGAAGGGGCCGTCCCCAACACGTTACGAATTTGTTTCCAGGCGGGACTAGTGCACCTGGGGCAACTATTAACAATATTGGACACCTACCCATGTCACCGGAGGACAGATGGCCCGCGTGAAGGTTTCGCCCGATCGCTGGGCCACGGGGTGGCGTCCCACGCATTTGCTGGCGACGTCGCTCGCGCTCGGGTTGCTCACGGCGCTCGCCGTCACGCCGGCGCTCGCCAGCGCGGCGGCACCGCGTACCCATCCGGTCACCGCCGTGACGGAGTCGGCGCCCGAACCCGATCCGGACCCGGAGACCACCGCACCGGAGGAGCCCACCCCGACCGTGGATCCCAGCGGCGACCCCGCGCCGACGGACCCGGCCCCGCCGACCACCGCCCCGCCGCCGGAGACGACACCGCCGGCGCCCCCGCCGACGACCGCGCCGCCGCCACCGGTCACCAGCGCGCCCGCCCCGGGCGGCTCCACCCGGCCGCCGACGGCCGGACCACCGCCACCGGTCCAACCGCCCGCGCAGCGCGGCGCGCCGGCACCACCGCCGAGCCCGCTCGGCGTGCAGGTGACCACCGAGGACGTCACCCTCTCGGAGGCGTACTGGAACGCGCCCAGCACGACCACCACGCTGCGGGTCACCGTGGCGAACACCGGCACCTCCGCGCAGCGGGTCCGACTGTCGTACACCCTGCCGGCCGGGCTGAGCGACGCCGGCACGAACGGGTGCGTCGCGGAGGGCGGCGGCGCGTACGGCTGCGGGGCCTGGACGACCGAGGCGGGCACCCGGTTCAGCAGCCTGATCCGGCTCCGCGTCGCCGGCGACGCCTGGAAGCGGATGCCGCTCAGCGGCTCGGTGCGGGTCGTCGCGGACGTGCCGGGGATGCCCGGCGAATTGGCCGACGACCAGGGCTTCGCGGTGCTGTTCCCGCCCGGCCCGCCGGTGCCCGGCATCTCGCTGGCCGCCGACGAGGTCGCGTTCGACATCAGTGGCGCGCAGAGCGCCCTGGCGGTGCGGCTGGGCAACACCGGAACGGTGGACGCCACCGGTCTGGTGGAGGTGGTCCTGCCGGCGGGGGTGAGCATGCCGACCCCTCCGGCGGGTTGCGTGGCCCTCGACGCGTCCCGCACCCGGTGCGACACGGGTCCGCTGTCGGCGGGTGAGACCCGGGAGCTGCGGCTGCCGGTGGAGGCGACCCCACAGGCCCAGCGGGAGGCGCCCCTGTCCGGGGCGGTGGTCGGTCAACTAAAACCGCGCAACGGCGCGACGCGGCGGTTGCAGATGAGTTTCCGGATCACCGCGGCGGCCGCGCTGGCCACGCCGGTCGTCTCGCCGCCCGCGCCGACCGGCTCCCAGGGCGTACTCCCGGCGGGCGCCACCACCGACGACGGCATGACCTCGGTCCAGCGCACCGCGGTCATCCTGGTCGTGGTCTCCGCGCTGCTGGTGGTGCTGGCTCTCACACTGGCGACCACCTCGCTGCGTCGCCGGTTCGGCGGGTCGACGCCCGGGCCCACGACCCGGTCCACCGACTGACCGATCGATGACCCTGACCGCTGCCGGCCGGGGTCGTCGCCGGCCGGCCGACGGTGATCTGAATTACGGCGGCCGGGACGAAGCCCCGCATTCCGCCGCAATTCTTGCGTTGATCCGGTCTCAGTCGGCGGACCTCCGGGGAGGGTCGGGGGTCCGTTCGACGTAGGCTCTCGGTGAGGAACGACAGCGCTGGGGAGCCCGCAGTCGCGAACGAAGGTGGCACAGTGACCAAGCAGATCCGTCAACTCGACCGGGTGGTCATCCGGTTCGCCGGCGACTCCGGCGACGGCATGCAGTTGACCGGCGACCGGTTCACCTCGGAGACGGCGCAGCTCGGCAACGACATCTCCACGCTGCCGAACTTCCCCGCCGAGATCCGGGCCCCCGCCGGCACGCTGCCGGGCGTGTCGAGCTTCCAGGTGCACTTCGCCGACTACGACATCCTCACCCCGGGCGACGCGCCCAACGTGCTCGTGGCGATGAACCCGGCGGCCCTCAAGGCCAACCTGGCCGATCTGCCCCGCGGCGCGGACATCATCGTCAACACCGACGAGTTCACCAAGCGCAACCTCGCCAAGGTCGGCTACCAGAGCAGCCCGCTCGACGACGACTCGCTGGCCGGCTACATCGTGCACCCGGTGGCGCTGACCTCGATGACGGTCGGCGCGCTCGCCGAATAC
Organism: Micromonospora sp. DT4; assembly: GCF_049841675.1. Taxonomy (NCBI): domain Bacteria; kingdom Bacillati; phylum Actinomycetota; class Actinomycetes; order Micromonosporales; family Micromonosporaceae; genus Micromonospora; species Micromonospora sp. DT4. The sequence goes on along the minus strand of NZ_JBNCKT010000028.1, from coordinate 5,640 downwards.
CAGGTGTCCAAGAAGGACGCCGAGCGGTCCAAGAACATGTTCGCCCTCGGCCTGCTCTCCTGGATGTACTCCCGGCCCTACTCCTCGACGCTGCGCTTCCTGGAGCGCAAGTTCGCCGCCCGCCCGGAGCTGGTCGCCGCGAACGTCGCCGCCTTCAAGGCCGGCTGGAACTTCGGCGAGACCACCGAGGACTTCGCGGTCCGCTACGAGGTCAAGCCGGCGAAGATGCAGCCGGGCACGTACCGCAACATCACCGGCAACGCGGCGCTCTCGCTGGGGCTGGTCGCCGCCGGGGTCCGCTCGGGGCTGCCGGTCTTCCTCGGCGCGTACCCGATCACGCCGGCGTCGGACATCCTGCACGAGCTGAGCAAGCACAAGCGGTTCGGCGTGCTGACCATGCAGGCCGAGGACGAGATCGCCGCCGTCGGCGCGGCGCTGGGCGCCTCCTACGGCGGGTCGCTCGGCGTGACCACCACCAGCGGCCCGGGTGTGGCGCTCAAGAGCGAGACCATCTCCCTCGCGGTGGCGCTGGAGCTGCCACTGGTGATCGTGGACGTGCAGCGGGCCGGCCCGTCGACCGGCATGCCGACCAAGACTGAGCAGGCCGACCTGAACATGGCGCTGTACGGCCGGCACGGCGAGGCGCCCGTCGCGGTGATCGCGCCCCGGTCACCGTCGGACTGCTTCTTCGCCGCGCTGGAGGCGGCCCGGATCGCGCTGACGTACCGCACGCCGGTGATCCTGCTGTCGGACAACTACGTCGCCAACGGTTCGGAGCCGTGGCTGCTGCCCGACGTGGAGTCGCTGCCCGACCTGCGGGTCGAGTTCGCCACCAAGCCCAACGGCGACGACGGCACCACCTTCCTGCCCTACCTGCGCGACCCGGAGACGCTGGCCCGCCCGTGGGCGATCCCCGGCACCGCCGGGCTGGAGCACCGGATCGGCGGCCTGGAGAAGGCCGACAAGACCGGTGACATCTCGTACGACCCGGCGAACCACGACTTCATGGTGCGGACCAGGGCGGCCCGGATCGAGACGATTCCGGTGCCGGACATCGAGGTGGAGGACCCGGACGGCGACGCCCGGGTGCTGGTCCTCGGCTGGGGCTCGACGTACGGGCCGATCGGCGCGGCCTGCCGCGGGGTGCGCCAGCGTGGGCTGTCCATCGCCCAGGCACACCTGCGGCACCTCGCCCCGATGCCGGCCAACCTCGGTGAGGTGCTGCGCTCGTACGACAAGGTGGTCATCCCGGAGATGAACCTGGGTCAGCTCGCCCACGTCATCCGGGCCCGCTATTTGGTCGACGCGATCAGCTACAACCAGGTCCGCGGCCTGCCGTTCACGGCCGCCGAGCTGGAGACGACGCTGGAAGAGGTCCTGAAGAATGTCTGAGCCCGTCGCCCTCAAGCTCACCGCCAAGGACTTCAAGTCCGACCAGGAGGTGCGCTGGTGCCCCGGCTGCGGTGACTACGCCATCCTGGCGGCCATCCAGCAGTTCATGCCGGAGCTGAACATCCCCCGCGAGCGAACCGTGTTCGTCTCCGGGATCGGCTGCTCGTCGCGCTTCCCGTACTACATGAACACGTACGGCATGCACTCGATCCACGGTCGGGCCCCGGCGATCGCGACCGGCCTGTCGGTGTCCCGGCCGGACCTGTCGGTCTGGGTGGTCACCGGCGACGGTGACGCGCTTTCCATCGGTGGCAACCACCTGATCCACGCGCTGCGGCGCAACGTCAACCTCAAGATCCTGCTGTTCAACAACCGGATCTACGGTCTGACCAAGGGGCAGTACTCGCCCACCTCCGAGGTCGGCAAGGTCACCAAGTCGACGCCGGCCGGCTCGGCGGACGCCCCGTTCAACCCGCTCTCGCTCGCCCTCGGCGCGGAGGCCAGCTTCGTCGGCCGGACCATCGACTCGGACCGCAAGCACCTCCAGTCGGTGCTGCGGGCCGCCGCCGAGCACGAGGGTTCGGCGTTCGTGGAGATCTACCAGAACTGCAACATCTTCAACGATGGGGCGTTCGAGCAGCTCAAGGACCCGTCCACGCGGGACGACTACCTGATCCGCCTGGAGCACGGCCAGCCCATCACCTTTGGCGCGGACGGGCGGTTCTGCGTGGTGCACCCGCCGGGCGCGTTCGGTCTGGAGGTCCGGGAGACCAGCTCGGTCCGCCCGGAGGAGATCGTCGTGCACGACGCGACGGTGGCCGACCCGGCGTACGCGTTCGCGCTGTCCCGGCTGCCCGGCCTGGACCTGCGCAACACCCCGATCGGGGTGTTCCGTTCGGTGGACCGGCCGTCCTACGACAGCGTCGTGCAGAGCCAACTGGCGGCCGCCAAGGCGAAGGTCACCGAGACCCCCGAGCAGCAGCTCGCCGGCCTGCTGGGCAGCGGCGACACCTGGACGATCCTCTGACCTGTCCGACCTGAACGAAAGCGGCCGTCCCACCGGGGCGGCCGCTTTCGTCGTACCGGTGCCGTCTCAGCGCTGGGCCGAGGCCGGCGTCCACAGGTTGTCGATCTCCTTCTGCGCCGCCGCCAGGCTGGCCTCGTGCAGCGGGATCAGCTCGGCCATCGCCGGCACCGTGGGTGCCAGGGTCAGCTCCGCGCTGATGAAGCGCGGCTCCAGCCCGGTCATCGACAGGCCGTGCGGGAGCCACTGCTCGGCATGGTCCCAGCCGTGCCGCGGGGTGCCCTCGCCGTAGCCGCCGCCCCGGGTGGCCACCACGACGAACTCGCGACCGCTGAGCAGGCCCTCCTGGGTCGTCGGGTCGTAGGTGAGGCCGGCGACGATCAGGTGGTCGACCCAGGACTTGACGCTGCTCGGCGCGCCGTAGTTGTAGAGCGGCAGCCCGAGCAGGACCACGTCGGCCCGCTTCACCTCGTCGACGAGGCGAAGTGTCGGGGGGCTGGAGCCAGCCGAGCGGGAGACGCTCTACGAGCTGCTCAGGCGGGCCGCCACCACGACACCGATCAGCTGCGGCGAAGCGCTCATCCAGGAGCCCGACGCCTGCTGACGCGCGTACGTCAGACCGTGTCCGTGGACGGACGGTCGTCGCGGACGTGCACCAGCATGTCGCCGGTCTCGATCACCGCGCCGGCCTTGTCGGCCAGGGTGACCACCTTGCCCCGCCGGACCAGGGCGATCACCAGTGATTCCAGCTCACGCGGCGAGCGACCCACCTCGTCCCGCTCTGCCGAACGCATCGCCAACGCCATGCCCTGCCCCGGCGTGAGCAGATCCTCCACCACGTCGATCAGCGGCGGTGCCGAGGTCGAGAGGCCGAGCAGGCGGCCGGCGGTCGCCGAGGAGACGATCACATGGTGCGCGCCGCTCTGCTTGAGCAGCGGGGCGTTCTCCGCCTCCCGCGCTGCCGCGATGATCCGCACCTGCCCGGCGGTGAGCTGCCGGACGGTCAGCGCCACCAGCACCGAGGCGTCGTCGCTGTCGGTCGCGATGATCACTGCCTTGGCGTTCTTGACGTGCGCCTCGTTCAGCACCGACGACCGGGTCGCCGACCCCTCGATCGCCACCAGCCCGGCCGACGTGGCCTGCCGCAGGGCGACGCCGCTGCGCTCCACCACCACGATCCGCGACCGGTCCAGGCCGTTCTCCAGCAGAGCGTTGACCGCGCTGCGGCCCTTGGTGCCGTAGCCGCAGATGATGACGTGGTCCTTCACGACTCTCCTCCACCGCGACAGGCGACGGCCGGTCCGGTACTGCTCGGTCAGGACTTCCAGGGTGGTGCCGACCAGGATGATCAGGAATAGCACCCGGGCCGGGGTGACGAACAGGACGTTGACCAGCCGGGCCGACGGCGCGGCCGGGGTGATGTCCCCGTAGCCGGTCGTGGAGAGCGAGACGACCGCATAGTAGAAGCAGTCGAGCAGGGTGAGGCCGTCCTCGTTGACGTCGCGGTAGCCGTCCCGGTCCAGGTAGACCGCCGCCACCACGGCGAAGACCAGAGCCAGGGCGGCCGCGAGCCGGAGGCTCAGCGCGCTCAGTGGGCCCCGGCGCTGCGCGGGAAAATGGATCACCGTCGAACCTGCTCCGCCGCCGTCGCCTGCACGCCCACAACATAGCGGGTACGCCGCACACCGCACGCCCGGGCCACGACGACGGCCGACTCGGCACGCACGGGTCGGCCCGGACGGCCGACAACCGGCATGATGGGGATGTCCCCGACGACGACCGCGAGAGTGAGGTCCGCATGTCGTTGCTGCGACGAGTGATCGGCGGAGTGCTGCGCCGGCTGCGCCAGAGCCAGGGCCGCACACTGCGTGAGGTGGCTGCGTCCGCCGGGGTGTCCGTGCCCTACCTGTCCGAGGTCGAGCGCGGCCGCAAGGAGGCCTCCTCGGAGGTGCTCGCGGCGATCTGCCGGGCGCTCGGCATCCAACTCTCCGACCTGCTCGAAGCGGCCCGCGACGACCTGCGTCGGGTTGAGCGTCGCCTGCCCGCCGCACCCCGGGCCGCTCTGGCTCGGCTGGAGCGGGTGCCCTCGGCACGCGACGAGACCACCCCCGCGTTCCGGATCGGTTTTCAGCCCGGTGGGGTGACGCCACCCGTGGCCGCCGCCCCGGCCCCCGTACGGCATCCGGTCGGGCCGGTGCTGCGGCTCGGCGGGCCGGTCCTGCACGTCTGCGGTCCAGCCTCGCCCGTCGGGTCGACCGTCGGAGGAGCGGGGCTCCGGATTCGGCTGATCGCCTCCGCGCCGACCGGGCGCCCCGGTCCGCGTACCTCCAAGATGCTGGCCTGCCGCCGGGTCCGGACGGGCCGGCGGCGGCTGACCCTGGTGTAGGCCGGCCGGGGTTCTGCCCTGGGCGGATCTGCCGCCGGCAGAATCCCTGGGCCGCAACCGCCGGCGCGCGCACGCTGGAGGGGCCGGCTCCCCGGGCGCCTCCGCCGCCCGCCGGCACGGCGGAAGGTGGCGACACATGATCGGGTACGGCGTGCGGATGCTGGACGGCGGGCAGCCGACCTTCGGTGACCAGGTGTTCGAGCGGTTGCTGCGGGAGCGGATCGTCTTCCTCGGCACCGAGGTGACCGAGGAGTCGGCCAACCAGATCTGCGCGCAGATCCTGCTGCTCGCGGCCGAGGACCCCGACCGGGACATCTACCTCTACATCAACTCGCCGGGCGGCTCGGTGAGCGCCGGAATGGCGGTCTACGACACGATGCGCTACGTGCGCAACGACGTCGCCACGCTGGCGCTCGGGTTCGCCGGGTCGATGGGGCAGTTCCTGCTCTGCGCCGGCACGGCCGGCAAGCGGTACGCGCTGCCGCACTCCCGGATCATGATGCACCAGCCGTCGGGCGGGATGGGCGGCACCGCCTCGGCCATCACCATCCAGGCCGAAAACATGCTGCACGTCAAGCGCACCATGCAGGAGCTGATCGCTCAGCACAGTGGACGGACGCTCGACGAGATCCAGCGCGACTGGGACCGGGACCGCTGGTTCACCGCCAAACAGGCCCGGGAGTACGGCCTCATCGACCAGGTGCTCGCCCGCGCCGAACATCTGCCGGCGGCCTGACCCGCGGCAGTGGCTGCCCCCCCCCCCGTTACCTTTTTGATCGTCCCCAGCCGGGGACTGCTCGGTCGCTCGGCCCGGTATGACTTACCGCCCCTGTCGTAC